>NZ_BAAAUG010000200.1:0-46066 GCF_039533825.1 Streptomyces rectiviolaceus | reverse complement strand
GCCAGACCGAAGACAGCGGCGCCGCGCAGAAGTGCGCGGCGCCCTGGAGTCATCTGATCCTTTTTCATGACTAATCCGTCGCATGGCGGAAGGCCGGCGCGGAACATCAACACCACGGCGGGCCGCTAAAGCACCCGATGGGACCAGCAGAAGCGAGGCGGGAACGAGAGCCGGGGGTCAGCGGCGGCGTACGAGCGGGAAGGGCAGCGTCTCCCGGATCGTCAGGCCGGTGAGGAACATGACGAGCCGGTCGACGCCGATCCCGAGCCCGCCGGTGGGCGGCATCGCGTACTCCAGGGCGTCGAGGAAGTCCTCGTCCAGTTCCATGGCCTCCGGGTCTCCCCCGGCGGCGAGCAGCGACTGCGCGGTGAGGCGACGGCGCTGCTCGACGGGGTCGGTCAACTCCGAGTAGGCGGTGCCCAGTTCGGTGCCGAAGGCGACCAGGTCCCAGCGCTCGGCGAGGCGCGGGTCGGTGCGGTGCTGCCGGGTCAGCGGGGAGACGTCGGTCGGGAAGTCCTTGTAGAAGGTGGGCAGCGTCGTCTTCTCCTCGACCAGGCGCTCGTACATCTCGAGCACGACGTCACCGCGGCCGTCATCGGGCTTGTACGGGACGTCCGCGCGGTCGCAGAGCTGGTGCAGCCGCGGCAGCGGGGTGTCCGCGTCGACCTCGTCGCCGAGCGCTTCGGAGATCGCGCCGTAGACCGTCTTGACCGGCCAGCGGCCGGAGATGTCGTGCTCGGTGAGCCGCCCGTCCGCGTCGGCCTTGCGGGCGACGGGCGCGCCGAAGGCGGCGGTGGCGGCGCCCTGGATGAGTTCGCGGGTGAGGTCGAGCATCACGTCGTAGTCGGCGAAGGCCTGGTAGGCCTCCAGCATCGTGAACTCGGGGTTGTGCTTGTAGGAGACGCCTTCGTTGCGGAAGGTGCGGCCCATCTCGAAGACCTTCTCCATGCCGCCGACGCAGAGCCGCTTCAGATACAGCTCGGGTGCGATGCGCAGATAGAGGTCGAGGTCGTAGGCGTTGATGTGGGTGGTGAACGGGCGGGCGTTGGCGCCGCCGTGGATCTGCTGGAGCATCGGGGTCTCGACCTCGAGGTAGCCGCGGTCCAACAGGCCCTGCCGCAGGGCCTGTACGGCGGTGGAGCGGGCCCGGACGACGTCGCGGGCGCCGGGGCTCGCGACCAGGTCGAGGTAGCGGCGGCGGACCTTCGCCTCGGGGTCGGCGAGTCCGCGGCGCTTGTCGGGCAGCGGGCGCAGGCACTTGCCGGTGAGCTGCCAGGCGGTGACGAAGACGGTGAGCTCGCTGTTGTCGCTGGCACCGACCGTGCCGGTGGCCGTGATGTGGTCGCCGATGTCCGTGCCGGAGGTGAAGCGGTCCAGGACGTCCGGGCCTGACCGGTCGCGGGTCAGGGCGAGTTGGCGGTCGCCGGACCAGTCGCGCAGGACCGCGAAGACGACGCCGCCGAAGTCGCGTACGAGCATGACGCGGCCCGCGACCGTGACCTGCTCCCCCGCCAGGGCGGGCGTCACTTCGGCGAGGGTGTGGGTGCGCGGCGGGAGGCCCACGGGGTAGGGGTCGACGCCGTCCGCGCGCAGCCGGTCGAGCTTGCGGTGGCGGATGCGGACCTGGTCGGGGAGCGCGGCCAGCGGATCGGCGTCCGCGGCGTCCCCGTGCCCCGCAAGGCCGAGGGCGGAGATCGGCGGGAGGCCCTCCGTGCTGGTGGGCTTGGTGACTCCCTTGGTCCCCCGGCCCTTGCCCCAGAGCTTGCGCAGCGAGGGCACGGAGACGAAGCCCTCGGCGATGCCCGACGCGAGGCTGATCCGGGCGAGGGCTCCGGCGTCGCCGTAACAGATGAAGCGGGGATACCACTCGGGGTGGTACTTCGCGTTGGAGCGGTAGAGCGCTTCGAGCTGCCACCACTTGGAGAAGAAGAGGAGCAGCCTGCGCCACAGCCGCAGGACGGGTCCTGCTCCGATGCGGGCGCCCTCCTCGAAGACCGAGCGGAAGACGGCGAAGTTCAGGGAGATGCGGCGCACCCCGAACTTGCCCGCGCCCGCGCAGAGTTCGGCGACCATGAACTCCATGACGCCGTTGGGCGCGGTAGCCCGGTCGCGGCGCATCAGATCCAGCGAGATGCCGTCCCTGCCCCAGGGGACGAGGGAGAGCAGGGCGATGAGACGCCCGTCGGCGTCCAGTGCCTCCACGAGCAGGCAGTCACCGTCCTCGGGGTCGCCGAGGCGGTCGAGCGCCATGGAGAAGCCGCGCTCGGTCTCGGTGTCCCGCCAGGCGTCCGCCTTGTCGATGATCTCCTCCATCTCCTCGTCGGTGAGGGTGGAGTGGCGGCGGATGCGGGTGGTGGCGCCGGTGCGGCGGACGCGGTTCACCGCCTGCCGGGTGACACGCATGTCACGCCCGTCCAGGTCGAACGCCGCGACCTGCAGGATCGCCTCGTCGCCGAGCTGGAGCGCGCCGAGCCCGGAGCGTGCGTACGCGGTGGCGCCCTCCTCGGACGCGCCCATCACGGCCGGGGCCCAGGCGTACTGCCGGGCCACGTCCAGCCAGGCGCCGATGGCGTGCGGCCAGGCCTCGCGGTCGCCGACGGGGTCGCCGCTTGCCAGACAGACGCCCGCCTCGACGCGGTAGGTGACGGCGGCCTTGCCGCTGGGCGAGAAGACGACGGCCTTGTCGCGCCGGGTGGCGAAGTAGCCGAGCGAGTCCTGGGCGCCGTACGTGCCGAGAAGCGCGCGGATGCGGGGCTCCTCGTCGCCGTGCAGGGCGGCTTCCATGCGCTGGGAGCGGAAGAGGGTCGCGGCGGCGTTCAGGAGGGCGAGGGCGCCGAAGAGGCCGAGCCAGAAGTGCAGGGCACGCGGGGGTCTGCCGTCGAAGTAGTCGTGGCCGGTGAAGAGCCCGCCGCAGACGCGGTTCGCGGCCCATGGCAGGGCCTCGCCGCGAGGCAACGTACCCGGGAAGAGCGCGACGAGGCCCCAGCCGACCAGGATCGCCACGGCGAGGCCCGCGACGAGCACGAGGACGGCCCGCCGGACCGCGCCGCGGCGGGAGTCCGCTGAGAACTCCTTGCGGGCCAGGACCAGGAGCACGAACGCGACGCCGCAGACGATCAGCGAAGGGAGCGAGTCCGCCCAGAAGCCCAGGGCGATGCCGAGTACGTCGAAGGCGAGCAGGAGCCCCAGATAGATGATGACCAGCCACCACGCGACCTTCTTGCGGGCTGCTGTCGCGGCGGCGAGGAGGAAGAGGAAGACGGCGTAGGCGAGGTTGGGGCTCACCGGGACCGTGAGGAGGTCCAGTACGCGGACCACCGGGCGCAGGAGGTGGCGCAGCGGGCCGATGATCGCGAGGATCGCGCAGAAGAGGCCCAGGACGCCGAAGAAGGTGGCGAATCCTTCTGGCACGTGTCTCAGGAAGCGGGCTCGCGCGCTCCGCCGCGGTGGCTCGGTGCCGGTCCTCTCCACACTGGTGCTCATGGACCGACCCTAGGAAGGGTCGGCCTGTGTCGCTCGTCGAGACGAGGCAGCCCCGCAACGGTCGGCGGAACGCCTGCCCACGACCGAAGCGGCCCGGCGGGCTCCGATAGCCTCTCGGCTGTGACTGAAGACCACTCCCACCAGTTCGAACGCGGCACCGACGGCCCGAAGGTGATCGTCGTCGGTGTCGACGGGTCGGACTCCTCGCTCCGGGCCGCGGCATATGCCGGAGGCCTGGCGCGGCGGCAGCGCGCTCTGCTCGCCGTCGTCTATGTCCAGCCGGTGATGGCCGCGGGCGCCGCCCTCGGTGCCCCGGTGGCCGAGGCGACCGATGAGATCGCCGAGAGCCTGATCACCGAGATCAGAGACGCGGCCGAGCGGGTGAAGGACATATTCGACGTGCGCTGGGAGTTCCACACCTTCCGCGGCGACCCGTACAGCGGTCTGGTCACGGCGGCGGACGATCTCAAGGCCGACGCCGTGGTCGTCGGCGCATCCGAGCAGGCGGGCCACCGGATCGTCGGCTCGGTCGCGGTGCGCCTGGTCAAGGCGGGTCGCTGGCCCGTCACCGTGGTGCCGTAAGCCGTCGCCGCCAGACTGCTGAACCCTCACAACCGCAAGAGGTGTGGCGTCTTCCGTCATGCTCACGCCTGGGCCATCATGATCCGCCATCAGCCGACTGCCGTCTGCGAAAAGGTGGAGCTCATGGCGGGACTCCGGATGGGGCACGGCGTTCTGCGCCGCAAGCCCATCGAACACATCGAAGAGACCGAAGCGGAAGCGGGTGGCGGGCTCACCCGCACGCTCGGCCTCTGGCAGCTCACCGCGATCGGCGTCGGCGGAATCATCGGCGCCGGCATCTTCACCCTCGCCGGGACGGTGGCCAACGGCACGGCCGGACCCGCCGTCCTCATCTCCTTCCTCATCGCCGGTATCGCGAGCGCGGCGGCCGCCTTCTCGTACGCCGAGTTCGCGGGCCTGATCCCGAAGGCGGGATCGGCGTACACGTACGGCTACGTGGTCCTCGGTGAACTCACCGGCTGGTTCATCGGCTGGGACCTGCTGCTCGAGTACACGGCGATCGTGGCGGTGGTCGCGATCGGCATCTCGGGCTACTTCAACTTCCTCCTCAACGACATGGGCGCGCAGTTGCCCAACTGGATGCTGGGCGCGCCCGGCACCGGCGACGGCCACAAGGTCGACCTGTTCGCCGCGGTGCTGTGCCTGCTCATCGCCTATCTGCTGACCCTCGGCATCAAGAACGCGGCGCGCTTCGAGATGGTCGTGGTCGTGCTGAAGGTCATCGTCGTGCTCGTGGTGATCGCGGTCGGGTTCTTCCACATCAACACCGGGAACTACGAGCCGTTCTTCCCCTTCGGCGTCAGCGGGGCGTTCACGGGTGCGGCCACCGTCTTCTTCGCCGTCTTCGGCTACGACGCCATGAGCACCGCCGCCGAGGAGTCCAAGGACGCGCAGCGCCACATGCCGAAGGCGATCCTCTACTCGCTCGCGATCTCGATGGTCCTGTACGTCCTGGCCTGCCTCGTCCTCACGGGCATGCAGAGCTACAAGGACATCGACCCGGAGAGCGGATTCTCCACCGCCTTCAAGTCGGTGGGCCTGGGCGGTCTCGCCGATGTCATCGCGGTCGGCGCGATCATCGGCATCCTCACCGTGATGTTCACCTTCATGCTCGGCGTCACCCGTGTGTGGTTCAGCATGTCGCGCGACGGGCTGCTGCCGAAGTGGTTCGCCAAGACCCACAAGACCCGGCACGTGCCGACGCGCGTGACGTGGATCGTCGGGTTCGCATCGGCCGCCATCGCCGGGTTCCTGCCGATCGGCGAGGCGGCCGAACTGACCAACATCGGCATCCTGTTGGCGTTCGTCGTGGTCTGCGTCGCGGTGATCGTGCTCCGCTACAAGCAGCCCGATCTGCCGCGCACGTTCCGCTGCCCCGGGATGCCGGTGGTCCCCGCCATCGGGGTCGTCTTCTCCATCTGGCTGATCACGTTCCTGCAGTGGCAGACGTGGGCGCGGTTCGCGGTGTGGTTCGCGGTCGGTCTCGTCATCTACTTCGCGTACTCGTACCGGAAGTCGGAGCTGGCCAAGACCGACCGCGTTCCCTAGCGGGGCCGCTCAGGCGGCGCTCTCGATGGACTTCTGGAATTCCCGTGCCATCTGCTCCAGGCCCTTGTTCTTCCACTCCGCCCAGAAGGGCTTCCATTCGCTCAGCTTCTTGCGGCCGCTGACGATGTCGTTGACCAGGTCGGTCGCCTCCGTCGACATGCGACCGTAGTGCTGGGTGTACGCGTCCGAGTAGTGGCCGACCGTCGGGTTCTGGATGGCGGTCTCGATGAGCTTCTGCTCCGCGGCGTACACGTCTTTGACGTCCTGGGCACGTGCCGTGCCCGGGAACGTCGACGCCACGAGCGCGAAGGGTGACGTGGTCGCCGTGGTCAGTCCGCTGAAGAGACCCTCGACCTGCTGCTTCCCCTTCTTCGAACGCTCCGGGAAGCCGTTCTTGTCGTAGGTGAAGTCCTCGCCCTCGGTGCCGAACTCGAGGAACTCACGCTCCGTGGTGCCGAACGGCGCGGCCAGGTAGTTCAGTACGCCGAGCAGCATGCGGACCCGCTTCTCGTCGCCCTTCTTGATGGCGGTGTAGCCGATCGTGCCGAGGTGGTAGTGGTGGTTCGGCTTGTTGCCGCCGGCGCCGAAGGGGATCAGGATCTCGGCGGCCTGCTCGGGGTCCTGGACGCGGGAGTCCTTCCGCGCGTTGAACGGATTGGCGAACACACAAGCCCCGATCGCCCCCTGCGCCATCTTGGTGTACGCATCGGCCATCTTGGGGTTCCCCGGGTAGAAGACCCCGGCCTTCTTCAGCTTGAGGACGAAGTTCAGGGCTTCCATGTACTCGTCGGTGTCCTGGAACCAGGTGAGCGAACCGTCCTTGTTCTGCCGCCACTTGTTGGGCGCGCCGAAACACTGGCTCATCACGCTCGCCGCGTTGACGTAGATCGGCTCGAGGGCCCAGACCTTGTCGCCCGTCACCTCCTTGCACTTGGCGAGGAACTCGTCAGGGCTTGACGCCGAGAGCCCGTCCGCCTTCTCCCAGACCTTCGGGTTGCCGCCATAGACCTGGCCGAAGGCCGGGTACGGGCTGGGCGCGCCCCAGATCTTGCCGTTGACCACGGCCGTCTTCCAGTGGGCAGGCGTCATCGCGGCGAGGTTCGGATAGTCCTTCACCGCGTCACCCGACACGTACTCAGTGATGTCCGCGCACTTGGCCTCGAGGAGTTCGGCGATGTGCTGGATGCCCTGGTTCGGCGGTATCCACATGAGGTCGGGCAGGTCGCCGCCCGCGATGACGGCGGAGAACTTCTCCTCGTAGCCGGGGTCGGTGCCCAGGATGGCCCCGAGGTCGACGCCGAGTTCCTTGCTCACCTTCTTCCAGTGGGCGTTGGAGCCCGCGGGAGTCGGCGGCTGCGTCCAGATCTCGGTCAGCAGCGTGATCTTCGACCCGTCGCCGGGGGCCTTCGGGACGCTGCGCACCAGGTCCTTGGGGTACGAAAGGAACCCTGCCGAGAGGCCCTTCGCGTTCGGCGGCAGATCGGGCTTGACCTTGCCGAAGGGAACGTACGAAGGCAGCTTCACCTTCGCCGATGCGGCCTCGCCCGTCTTCTTCGCGCCCGAGCCGCAGCCCGTCAGCGAGGTGGCGGCCGCGCCCGCCGCGACGGCGGTGGAGAGGCTGAGGAAGGTGCGTCGGGACATGCCTGTCATGGGAATCTCCGCAAAGGGTGTCAGGGGGAAGGAGGTTCAGCCCTTGATGGCGCCGGTGAGCACGCCCTTGGTGAAGTACTTCTGCAGGAACGGGAAGAGCAGCAGGATCGGGATGAGCGCGATCATGACGACGGCCATGGAGATCGACTGCTGGGGCGGCATGTGGCTGACACCGAGCTGGTCGCCCGAGATGGACTTGCCCTGGACCACGTAGGTGCGCAGGACCAGCTGGATGGGCCACTTGCCCGAGTCGTTCAGATAGAGCATCGCGTTGAAGAAGGCGTTCCAGTACGTCACCGCGTAGAAGAGGCCGACGACGGCGACGACGCCCTTGGAGAGCGGAAGGACGATGCGGGTCAGGATCCGCCAGTCGCCGGCGCCGTCGATCCGCGCCGCCTGGTAGAGCTCCTCGGGGATGTTCATGAAGAACGCACGCAGGACGACGAGGTTGAAGGCGTTGATCATGACGGGGAGGATCAACGACCAGTAGGAGTCGAGGAGTCCGAGCTCCTTGACCACCACGTACATCGGGACCATGCCGGGCACGAAGAGCAGCGTGAAGAGCACCATCAGGAGGATCGGCTTGCTGCCGGGGACGCCGCGCTTGCTGAGGCCGTACGCGAGCGCGATCGTCGTCAGGAGCGAGAGTGCCGTGCCGACGAGGGTGATCAGGACGCTGACGACGACGGCCCGGGAGACGATGCCTCCGGAGAGGATCGTGCGGTACGCCTCCAGGGTCGGGTCCGTGGGGAAGAGGACGAAGCCGCCCGCTTCGGTGATCTCCTCGCGGGAGGCCAGGCTGGTGGAGAGGACCGTGAGGAAGGGCAGGATCATCACGGCGCAGATGACGGTGATGACTACGGCCTTGGCGGCGGAGCCGATCTTCGTCGGCGGCTCTTCCCAGGCAGGGCGCTCCTCGCGGGTCCGCGGCGTGCGCAGGGGGAATCCGAAGCTGCTCATTTGCTGTACACCCCGTGCTCTCCGAAGGCGTGGGCGACCTTGTTGGCGCCGTAGATCATCAAGGCCCCGACGACGCCCTTGACCAGGCCCGCGGCGGCGCCGACGCCCCAGTCGCCGTAGACGACGCCGTGGTAGTAGATGTACGTGTCGAGGACTTCAGAGGCGCGGGCGCCGACCGCGTCGCGCTGGAGCAGGAACTGCTCGAAGCCGACGGAGAGTACGTCACCGAGGCGCAGCACGAGCAGCATGATCGTGACGCCGCGTACCGCGGGCAGGGTGACGTGCCACATGCGGCGCCAGCGTCCGGCGCCGTCGACGGCCGCCGACTCGTACAGACTCTGGTCGACGCTCGCGAGCGCCGCCAGGTAAATGATCATGCCCCAGCCGATGTCCTTCCAGATCACCTGGCCGGTGATGAGGAGCGAGAAGGTGCTGGGGTCGGTCATCACGTCCAGGGCGGACATGCCGTGGTCGCGCAGGTAGTTGCTGAAGAGGCCCGCGCCGCCGAGGACTTGCTGGAAGAGCGCGACGACCAGGACCCACGAGATGAAGTGCGGCAGATAGACGACGCTCTGCACGAACTTCTTGATGCGCGGGCTGACCAGGCTGTTGATGAGCAAGGCCAGGGCAAGGGGCGCCGGGAAGAAGAAGATCAGCTGGAGCGCGGCGAACGCCAGGGTGTTGCGGACCGCCTCCCAGAACGCCGGGTCGGCGAAGAGCTCCTGGAAGTTGGCGAGGCCCACCAGGGGGCTTTCCTTGAAGCCGATGAAGGGCTGGTAGTCCTGGAAGGCGATGACGTTGCCGAGCATCGGCACGTAGAAGAAGAACAGGAAGAAGAGCAGGCCCGGGGCCATGAGGGCGAGCATCACCCAGTTGTTCCGCAGTCGGACGCGGAGCGGGACGCGGCGGTGGCGCGGCGGTCCCGGGGACTTCGGATCCGACGTCGGATCTGACCCGGACGGTGGCGGCGACGCGGCTCGCGGCCTGCGTTGCGTTGCTGGGGATGTCACACGTACTCCCTGGCCTGGCGGCACGACGGAACAGAAAAGTGGCAGCCGACAGCCGGGGCGGCCGTCGAGAGTCGGCCAATTAAGAAGCCAACTTGCCGAAAGAGAGCCACATCATCGAAGCGTGACTCCCGCCCGTCAACCACCTTCCGGTCCTAGAGAGTTGGACTTTTCTGCGCGGCGTGATCGATGTGTTCCAGTGCGAGGCGAGCTGCCCCGATTGCGGTGGATTCCTCGCCGAGTACGGAGGTTTGGACCGTCGGCCGGTAGGGGCAGAGCGCGCCGAGCCGAGCCGCGAAAGGCTCGCTGAGCAGGGCGCCCGCACGGGAGATGCCGCCGCCGAGCACCACGGACTGCGGGTCGAGCACGGCGACGTGGCGGGCCAGGCTGTCGGCGAGAGCCTCGGCGAAGGCGCGCAGGGTGTACTTGGCCCCGCCATCACCCGCGGCGGCAGCGGTCACCACGGCGCGGGCGGCGTTCTCGCGGGTGGGCCTGTCGGCGCCCTCGTGCCCCGCGAACCAGTCCAGGAGCCGCTGGTAGCACCGCTCCCAGCCGTCGCCCGCCACCATCTCCCCCGCCGCGCCGCGGTGTCCGCGGTGCAGCTCGCCGCGGAGCCACAGGCCGATGCCGAGCCGGTTTCCGACGTACAGGTACACGCAGTCGCCGGTGCCCACCGACACTCCCCCGGTGCACTCGGCGAGGGTCGCGAGCTGGATGTCGTTGCCCACGACGACGGGACCGTGGCCCGGGTCGGCGAGTTCCCGGGTGAGGTCGAGGCCCGTCCACTGGGGCAGCGAGTCGCTCTCCACCACGCGGCCCGCCGCGTCCACCATGCCGCTGGTGCCGACGCCGGTCGCAAGCGGGCGCACATGCGCCGCGGCGGGCTGGGCGAGACAGCCCGCGATGGCCTCGCGGACGGCGTCCAGGCGCCGGTCCGCCGGGAGTTCGGGCGTGACGGCGACGCGCTGGGTGGCCACGGTGCGGCCGAGCAGGTCGGCGGCGTGCACCAGGATCTTGTGGGCGCCGATGTCCACGCCGAGGACGTGGGCCGCCTCCGCCCTGAAGCGGAATCTGCGGGCGGGCCTGCCCACGCTTCCGCTGCCCGGCGTCAGCTCCACCAGGCGGCCCTCGCGAAGCAGCTGGGCCGTGAGGTCCTGCGCCGTGGGCCGCGACACGCCGATGAGCGAGGCGAGTTCGGGCACGGTGATGTCGTCCCGCTCGCGCAGCACGCGCAGGGCGGCGGCCGCGTTGAGGCGGCGCAGCAACGACGGGTCCCCACTCTTCAAGGCGTCCCCCTTGACAGCGCGATCGGTTGATCTCCAGGGTGACCCGGAGCGATTGAGAAACTTACCTAATAAATAGCGCCCTTGGGGGAGCACAGATGGGTGAGACTGGTCATCCGGAGCTGGCATGCGGGATCGGCTCCTGGGACAACGACGTCTACGGTAACCACCGGCTGCTCGTACGCGCCGCCGCCACCGACAGCACAGCCCCGGCCGTCGCCGCCGAACTGCCGTGGCGGCGCCAGGACCCGGACCCCGGGGCGGTGGACGTGATCGTGGTCGGACCGTCCGGGGAACGCGTGCGCAACACCGTCACCGTGGAGGTCACGGACGAGGCGGGGCGCATCGCCTTCGAGCCGACGGACGGCCCGGGCACCTACGCGGTGCACTACCTGCCGTACGCGCACACGGGCAAGCCCTACTATCCGCAGGCCGCCTACCGGCCCCCGACACAGACGGCGGACCCCGGCTGGGTGCACCGCTGCGGCCTGCACGGCGCCACCGGCTGGGAGAAGCTGCCGCGCGCCGAGGCCTTCGGCTACGAGGCGGCGAGCGCGGTCGACTCCTTCGCGCCGCTGGGCTTCGCGGCCACGAGGGACGAGCGCACGCGACTCCAACAGGCCTACCCGGACGCGCGGTTCCTCCTCTACGGCGAGGACCGCGCCCATCCGCTCGGCCGCTACGAACGGCTGCCCGCACGCTGGGCGCTCGCCACGCCCTTCGCGCCGCTCGACGTCACGGCGGACCGCGGGGAGTTCTACGCGGTGCAGGTCGGTGTGTACGCGCTCCAGGAGCTGACGGACGTGCGCGCCGAGATCCGTGGGCTTCCCTTCTCCGTACGGTGCGTCAGCACGGGCGGCGTCGACGCGCGCGGCCAGGCCTTCCGGCGGCGCGTCACGGTCGGCGCGGGCCGGGCCGGGGCCCTGTGGTTCGGCGTGGAGGTTCCTGAAGAAGCTCGCCCCGGCCTCTACGAGGGGGAGATAGCCGTCGGCGCGCCCGGTGTCCCGGAGCGCGTGCTGCCACTGCGCCTCACCGTCGGACAGGATGTCGTCGCCGACGGCGGTACGGGTGAGCCGTGGCGGCTGGCCCGGCTGGGGTGGCTGGACTCGGCGCTCGCGCAGGACGACGAGCCGGTGGCGCCGTTCACCCCGGTCAAGGTCACCGCCACGGCCGCAGGACAGCGGCTGACGCTGCTCGGCCGCACGGTCGAGCTCGGCCCGGAAGGACTCCCCCGGCGGCTGATATCCACCTTCACACCGAGCGTCACACGCGCCGACGGGCCGCCTCGTGACCTGCTCGCCGCACCCGTCACCCTGGATCTCGGCCGCCCCCTGGAGCATGGTCCGCTCAGCCTGGACCGGCCGGGTCCGGCGCGGGTGCGCTGGTCGGCGCGGTCCGCAGGACAGGACGTACTCCTGCGCACCGAGGGCGAGTTGGAGGCCGACGGCTTCCTCGTGGTGCGCGCCACCGTCGAGGCGACCGCCGACACCCGGCTCGACGTGACGCTGGACGTACCGGTCCGCGAGGAGGTCGCGCGGTACGCCATGGGGCTCGGCCTGACGGGCCGTGCGTGCCCGGAGGCGTACGACTGGAGCTGGGACACGCCGACCCGCAACCAGGACGCGTTCTGGCTCGGCGACCCGGCGGCGGGGCTCCAGCTCAGCCTGCGCGACGAGCACTACGCGCGACCGCTGAACACCAACTACTACCGCGAGAAGCCCCTGCGCACACCGCGCTCCTGGGCGGGCGACGGAGCGGGCGGGGTGCGGCTGCGCACGAGCGAGGGGGCGCGCCGCCTCTCCGCCTTCAGCGGGTCGCTCGCGCTGCGCGCGGGCGAGAGCCGGTGCTTCGAGTTCCGGCTGCTCCTGACGCCGTTCAAGCCGCTCGATCCGGCGCGGCAGCTCTCCGAGCGCTACTTCCACGCGTACGCGTCACCCACGGAGATCGCCGAGTACGGCGCGAACGTCGCCAATCTGCACCATGCGACGCCGCCCAACCCGTACATCAACGACCCGCTCCTCGGCGCGGACGCCCTGCGCTCCTACACCGAGGAGGCGCACCGGCTCGGGATCCAGGTCAAGGTGTACGACACGGTGCGCGAACTGACGCGGCACACACCGGAGTTGCCGGTGCTCGCGTCGCTGGGCGACGAGATCTTCGCGCCGGGGCCCGGGGGCGGGCACGCGTGGCTGCGGGAGCATCTGGGCGGGGACTACGTGCCCGGGTGGGTGGCGCCCGACGTGGGGGACGTCGCGGTCGTCACGTCGGGCGACTCGCGGTGGCACAACTCCTACGTGAGCGGGATCGAGCGGCTGCGGCGGGTCGTCGGGGTCGACGGGCTCTACCTCGACGACGTGGCGTACGACCGGACGACCATGAAGCGGGTACGGAAGGTACTGTCCGCTTCCGGCGATGCGCCGCCGCTGGTCGACCTGCACTCGTGCAACCAGTTCCGCGAGCCGGACGGGTTCGCCTCCAGCGCCAATCTGTACGCGGAGCTGCTGCCGTACGTCGACCGGCTCTGGCTGGGCGAACTCTTCGACTACGAAGGCTCCGCCGGGGCCGATGGGGGCGATCCCGCGTACTGGCTGGTCGAGATCTCGGGCATTCCCTTCGGGCTGATGGGCGAGATGCTGGAGGGCGGCGGGAATCCCTGGCGCGGTCTTGTCTTCGGCATGACGGCGCGGGCGCCCATGACGGACGTACGGCCCTTGTGGCGGGCCTTCGACCAACTCCGTCTTCCGGAGGCGGAGATGACGGGGTGGTGGGCCACCGACGCGCCTCCGGTGCGGACCGGGCGCGACGATGTCCTCGCCACCACGTGGGAGGGGCCCGGAGGGACCGTGACGGCGCTCGCGTCCTGGGCGCGGGAGCCGGTGGACGTCGTCCTCGGCACGGCCTCGGGGCCCGTCGCCGCGTACGCTCCCGCGATCGAGGGGTTCCAGCCGGAGCGGAGGTTCGCGGAGGGTGAGGCGCTGCGGGTCGAGCCGGGGCGAGGGTGGTTGGTGCGGCTCGGGTAGGACGGCCGCCCCGGGGTTCGGGCCAGGCTGCCGAAGATGCAGCCTGGCCCGGGCCCCGGGGCGGTGAACTACGTATGGGTCTCGCGGGCGGCGTCCCGCTACTTGCCCATCACCAGGCCGTCCTTCCCCGCGCCCCGGCTCAGGACGACCCGGCGGATCCGGTCGCGGACGTCGGCGACGTCGGCGCCGCGGTCGAGCGCCGCGTTCAGGTTGGTCACGCGCCCCGTGTCCGTGTTGAACCACTGGGGGATGAACTCGGCCTTCTTGACCTCCCAGCGTCCGCCGGAGGCCGCGGGCGGGGCGAACGTGAAGCGGCCGAGCGTGCCCTGGTTGCCCCGCGGGTCGCTCTCGCCGTCGTGGTTGATCATCTCGCCGGCGATCTGGTCTCCCATGCCGTAGACGACCCAGGTCTTGTTGACCTTCTCGTACGCCTGGGGGACGTGCGCGTGCGTGCCCAGGATCAGGTCGATGTCGGGGCGGCCCCGCGTGCGGGACTCGGTGAGCTGCTTGCCCAGGCTCAGCTGGCGGCGGTCCGGGGCGTCCTGCCACTCCGTGCCCCAGTGGACCGAGACCACGACCACGTCCGCGCCCGCCTTCCGCGCGGCGCGCGCGTCCGCGATGATCCGCTCGCGCTCCATGAGGTTGACCGTCCAGGGCTTGCCCTTGGGCAGCGGATATCCGTTCGTGCCGTACGTGTACGCGAGCTGCGCCACCTTCGCGCCGCCCGCCCGCAGCCAGGCGGGGGACTTGCCCTCGGCGGCCGTGCGGCCGGAGCCCGCGTGCTTGACGCCTGCCTTGTCGAGCGCGCCGAGCGTCCGGCGCACCCCCGCGGCGCCGTCGTCGAGCGTGTGGTTGGAGGCGGTGGAGCAGGCGTCGTAGCCGGTGGCCCGCAGGGCGCGGGCGATCTGGGGCGGGGACTTGAAGCTGGGGTAGCCGGTGTAGTCGCCGTTCTCGCCGTAGACCGTCTCCATGTGACAGATCGCCAGATCGGCCTTGGACACGACGGGTTCGACCCCCTTGAGCATCGGCACGAAGTCGTAGCCGTCGCCGCCCGCGTCGGCGTTGGCCTTGCTGATGATCGAGGAGTGCGGGAGCACGTCTCCGGAGGCGACGAGCGTGAAGGCGCGCTGTGCCTCCTGCCCTCCCCCGGCCGCCGACGGCGCGGGAGGCGGAACGTCCCGATCGCCGCCCCGATCACCGCCCCGATCGCCCTCCGGGTGCTTTTCGCTCTGCTGCTTCGGATTCCGCTCCTGCGCGGGCCCCGCATTCGCCGCGCAGCCGGCGGTCGCGGTGAGAGTGGCTCCGATCATTACCGCCGCTAGAACGACTGTTCCCTGCGGTGTGCGCTGTGTCATCGACCAGGCTCCGTGAATGGGGGATATCGGCGAAACGAATCCACATTCGGACACAAGGTCGAGTCAAGCAGCAATGCCGTCATAGTCCCCGAAAAAGACTTAAATCATTCAGCCATGTGACACGAAGAACACACAGCCTCCGACCTGCGACGAAACCGAGCGCCAAGTCAAACCTCCGTAAAGCGCCTTGCTCAGAGCCCCCTTTGGGTAATCGGCTGTCCTCATCCGTGTTCCGGATTGGGGGCCAGAGGCCGGCGACGCGCACGGATCGGAGGAAGGCGAGACGGGATGCTGCACGAGAGCCGAGGAAACACGGAGGGCCCGAGTGGCGGCGAACTGGCCGTGCCGATGGCGTGGTTGTACGCCGAGTACATCGCGGACGAATTACTGCGTACCGGCGATTTGATGCCGCCGACATCTTTCGAATACCGCGCGGGGCGTGATGCTCTGGCCCTGACTATTTTCCTCTCCGACACGAATGGCGAACTGTCGGGCATCCGGGTGGTCTCCCAGCTGGAGACCTGGCTGGCCCTGACGGCCCACGACCAGCCGTGGCAGGACTGGGTCGGCGAACGGATGGCCGTGCTCTCGGCGGACGCGGTCGCCTCCGGTGAGCCCGCGCCGGACCTGGAGCTCGCCGATCTGGCGTGGCGCTGGCTCGAGGAGACGGAGCTGCTCGCGCCCGATCTGGACGCGGTGCCGGGAGGTGGTTCGCCGGGCGGCGAGGACGACGGACCCAAGGTGTGGACGGCGGCGTGGCGCCTGGGGCTGCCGCTCGGACACCTGGCGATCCATCTGTTCTGACGCCACGTGCGAGTGTTCCCGTCCCACGTCTTGAGTGATTCGGCGGTCCGCTGCGTACGGGAGGGCAGAAAACACCCCCTGTCCGACTCGTCACGCAAGGAACGCCATGAGGCCCCTGGAGCGGCATCGCGACGCCGGCGCCTACGCGCTCGGTGTGCTCGACGCGGCGGACACCTTCCGCTTCGACGACCACCTCATGGACTGCCCCACGTGCCGGGCCCTGCTGGAGGAACTCGGCCCGGCCGCCCGGCAGTTGGCGGCCTACGACCGGCTCACCCCGCCGCACGTCGAACCACTGGCCGTGCCAGGACCCGGCCTCATCGACCGGCTGCTCACCGAGTCCGGACGGCTGCACAGGGCCCGGCGCAGGCGGTGGCTGTGCGCGGTCGCGGCGAGCGTCGTACTGGCCGTCGCGGCCCCCGCGACGGCGGGGCTGCGGGCCGACGGGCCCGGCCCGGAACAGATCACGGCCCGCGACGGCCGCACCGGCGTCTCGGCGACCCTGACCGCGCGGGGCCGCGACTGGGGCACGGACATCGGGCTCCGTGTCCGCGATCCGCACGGCGGCGCCCGTGTCTGCGAGCTGATCGCCGTCGCCGCCGACGGCTCCGAGCAGACGGTGACGACATGGAAGGTGCCCGTCGGCGAGTCCGCGGGCGGGTCGTCGGGCGATCTCTCGACACGTGGCGGCGCGGCCCTGGCCCGCGAGGACATCGCCCGCTACGAGGTGCGCACCACGGACGGGCAGCACCTGCTGACCTTGCGGCGTCCCTGAACTCGCCCTCGCACGCGGCTACTTCAGGAACTTCGACATCCTCCGGTCCGCCAACGGCTTCCCGCCCGTCTGGCACGTGGGGCAGTACTGCAGCGAGGAGTCGCTGAAGGAGACCTCGCGGATGGTGTCGCCGCACACGGGGCACGGCTCGCCGGTGCGGCCGTGGACGCGCAGGCCGCTCTTCTTCTCCGCCTTGAGGCGGCCCGCCGCGACTCCGCGCGAGCGCTCCACCGCCTCGGTCAGCGTGGTCCGCAACGCCACATGCAGCCCATGGACTTCCTCCTTCGTGAGGCTCGACGTGAGCTTGAACGGTGACATGCGGGCCGCGTGCAGGATCTCGTCGCTGTACGCGTTCCCGACGCCCGCGATCAGTGTCTGGTCCCGCAACGCGCCCTTGATCTGGCGGCGTTCGCCCGACAGGAGAGCCGCGAAGCGCTCCTCGTCGAAGTCCGGGGCCAGCGGGTCGGGGCCGAGACGGGCGATGCCCGGGATCTGTGACGGGGCGTCGGTCACGTACACCGCGAGGCGTTTTTGCGTCCCCGCCTCCGTCAGGTCGAAGCCCTCCCCCGTCTCCAGGGCGACACGCAGCGCCAGGGGGCCCTTGCCGGGGCGGGGCGGGCCGTCGGGAAGGCGGTCCTTCCACTGCAGCCAGCCCGCGCGGGCGAGGTGGGTGACCAGATGCAGGCCGTCCACGTCGAGGTCGAGGAACTTGCCGTGCCGCGCCACGGCCGTGACGGTGCGGCCGTCGAGGGCGGTGAGCGGCGGTTCGTACGTCTTGAGGACGCTGACCGCCACGGGCAGCACCCGGACGATCTCGTGGCCGACCAAGTGGTCGGTGAGGAAGGCGCGCAGCGCCTCGACCTCGGGGAGTTCCGGCATCCGCTCACTCCTGATCCTGTTCCGGCGGCGCCGTCCGCTCGCCCTGATCCTGGCCTTCCCGCGCGGGCACGATGAACTCGCACCACACGCACTTGCCGGTGCCTCTCGACTCGACGCCCCACACATCCGTGAGCATGTCCACCAACAGCAACCCCCGTCCCGACACCCCCGATTCCCCCGCCTCTCTGCGGCGCGGCAGTGCGCTCGAGGAGTCCTCGACCTCGATGCGCAGCCGCCGGTCGCCGCCGCTGACGACCCGCAGGGTCACGATCGCCGCGCCGTCGGTGTGCATCAGGGCGTTGGTGATCACCTCGTCCGCCACCAGCTCGATCTCGTCAGCGCCCTCCCCGGCTCCCCAGGCGCGCACCGCGGCCCGGATCATGTGCCGGGCCTCGGCCAACGCCTCGGGATCGCCGGGGCCGACATGCTGCTGGAGACGGCCGCCGGCCCGCGGCGCGTCGATCAGGCGGCGGCGCAGGAGCAGCAGCGCCGCGTCGTCCTCGCCGCCCCGCTCGTCCACGATCTCGCAGAGCCGGTCGGCCAGCTGCTGGAGGTCGCGCGGGCCCGAGCAGGCGAGCTCGCCCAGGGCCCGCAACCCGTCGTCGAGGTCGGCGCCCGGCTCCTCGATGAGGCCGTCGGTGAAGAGCAACAGGGTCTGGCCCGCGTCGAGTTCGAAGGTGGTGACCGGGTATTCGAGACGGCCGAACTCGGCCGAGAGGCCCAGCGGGAGACCGCCGTCGACCGGCACCCTGCGGCAGCTGCCGTCGGCCTGCTGGACGAGCGGGTCGATGTGGCCCGCCCGCACCAGCTGGACCACACCCGTCGACAGATCGGCCTCCGCGTAGAGGCAGGTGGCGAAGCGGTCGGTGTCCAGCTCGTGCAGGAACCCCGAGGCGCGGGCCATGACGGTGGCGGGCGGGTGGCCCTCGGCGGCGTAGGCGCGCAGCACGATGCGCAGTTGGCCCATGACGGCCGCCGCGTGCGTGTCGTGGCCCTGTACGTCGCCGATGACCGCCCCGACCCGGCCGCCGGGCAGCGGGATCACGTCGTACCAGTCGCCGCCGATGTCCCGGCCGAGCGCGGCCGAGCGGTAGCGGACCGCGATGTCGGCGCCGGGCACACCCGGGATGGTGCGCGGCAGCATCGCCTGCTGGAGGCCCTGGGCGAGGTCCTTCTCCTGCTCGTAGAACATGGCGCGCTGCAGGCTCTGCGCGATGCCGCTGCTCAGCGCGACCAGGACGTTGCGCTCCTCCTCGGTGAAGCCGGTCTTGTCCTGGTAGAGCAGGCCGAGCACGCCGATCGGCTTGGCCTGCGCGATCAGCGGCAGATACGCGGCCGACGAGATGCCGAGCTTGTCGATGTGCGGCCACAGCTCCGGGTACGAGGCGGCGAACTCCGCCTCCGTCTCGATGAAGCGCGGCGAGAGCGTGCGCACGGCGTCGCTCATCGGATACCGCTCGTCGATCCGCGTGAACTTGGTGCCCGGCACGAAGCTGCCCTCGGGCCCCTCCGCGACCAGGCGGATCCGCCCGGCCTCGACCAGGGCCATGACCAGATTCGACGCGCCCAGGTGGGCGAGGCCGTGGGTGTCCTTGAGTACGTCGATGACGTCCCGGACGGTACGGGCGTGCGCGAGGGCCGCCGTGGTGCCCTGCACGATGCTCGTGCGCCGGCGCCGGTCCTCCTCCTCGTCGGCGCGCTGGTGCCGGGCCGTGCTGTCGCCCAGTTCCTGCGTGGCGTCGCGGACGATGCCCACGATGCGGTGCGGGCGGCCCGTCCCGTCACGGTGGATGTACCCCTGGGTGTGGGTCCAGCGCAGCCCGCCTTCGCGCAGCCGGATGCGGAAGTAGATGCCATAGGTCCGGCTGCCGTCCTTGAGCGCGTGCGAGACGTAGGCGTCCAGGCGGTGTGCCTCGACCGGCGGAACCCGTACGGCCAGGCTCGTCGGGTGGCCGTCGTACTCGTCTGCCCGCACGTCGAAGACCTCGTGGCCTGCGGCGTCCAGATGCATCAGGCCGCTGTCGAGGTCCCAGTCGAAGCAGCCTGTGCGGTTGAGCGCCAGGACCGACCGTGGTTCCGCTGGCCAGTCGTCCGGCAGTGACGTGGGCGTCATGACACTTCATGATTCTTCGCTGTCGGGCCCGAGCGCGCACGCTCAGCTCTGGAAAGTGCCGGGATCGCTGGTCAGAGGGTTGTCGGACAGGGAGGGGTCTTCCGGGACCTCAGGGACGGTCTCGTCGCCGGGGTCCTCCTGGGACGGCGGCTCCACCGTGTCGTCCTCCGGCGTGCTTGGCTCGTCCGGCGTGCTGG
Organism: Streptomyces rectiviolaceus; assembly: GCF_039533825.1. Lineage (NCBI taxonomy): Bacteria > Bacillati > Actinomycetota > Actinomycetes > Kitasatosporales > Streptomycetaceae > Streptomyces > Streptomyces rectiviolaceus. Next base: position 26,410 of record NZ_BAAAUG010000200.1, on the reverse strand, counting down.
GCTCGCTCGACGTGGGCGTGGGCGTGGGGCAGCCCGGAGGGATCTCGGAGGGGGTGCCGATGGGCGGCTCCGCGCCCGCGTCGGGGGGCTCCGTCGGGCAGTCCGGTGAGGTGGTGCCCGGTTCGGTGGGGGTGCCGCTGTCCTCGTCCGATTCAGATTCGCTCGGACTGGGGGTTGTCGGCGTGGGCGTAGGTGTGGTGGGTGTGGGCGTAGGTGTGGGTGTGGGGCGCGGCGTGGGCACCACGCGGTCCTTGTCGCCGTCGTGGTCGCCCGTCTTCCGCTCGATCCACGTGTTGTTCACGATGTTCACGATGGTGATGTTCACGATGATCTTCGGCGCCGGTGTCACGACGATCACCTGCGCCGGGCGGTAGCCGGACCACGGCTTGCCCTGGTGGCTCGGGGTGCCCTTGAACGCGACCGGCGGCTTCAGCGGGTTCCCGCAGGCGCACCGCACGCGCGGCAGTCCCCGGTTGTCGACCAGGACCGCGGTGCCCGTCTGCAGCACGGACTGGTAGCTGGTGGCACCGCCGTCGCGGTAGCCGTGGTTGGTGACGCGGGTGTCGGCCCGCAGCACGACCGGTGTGAGACCGCGCAGGAAGCCCGGGATGTCGGCCTGGGAGATGCCCGACGCCTGGGCGAAGGCGCGGCCCTTGCCCTGGTCGGCGGTGAGGAAGCGGACCTGGGCGTCGACGTCGCAGCTGCCCACGTTCTCCGTGCCGCCGTACAGACCCGGCGTACCGCCCGACAGGGAGCGCACGCCCTGGGCGGTGGGCGAGGAGGTTCCGGTCGGCGACGGCTGCGGCGAACGGGTGACGGGCGAGGGGGGCGCCGTGGACGTCGCGGTGGAGTCGGTGAACGGATCTGGGCCCTGGGCGGCGACCGGCTGCATGAACAGTTCCGGCCCGCCGTCGGCGGAGTTCTTGTCGCCTCCGCCGGAGCAGCCTGCGACGGCGATGGCCGCGGATATCGCGAAGGCCGTCGCAAAGGTTTTGGTGGGCCTGGTGGGCACACGCACCGTGCTCTCCCGCCTGTTATCGGGCACTTTGCCCCCATTCTCTGAGGCAGCCGGAGCGTCGGCGCAAGCCGGGAGGGGGCCGGGGCCGGTTTGGGCGCAAGATGGCCTTGTGGAGTGGTTCACCGCAGATCAGTACTGGCTCGGCCGCCTCGTCTTCCAGCGGGCGCTCGCCGCGGTCTATCTCGTCGCGTTCCTGGGAGCGGCGCTGCAGTTCCGTGCCCTGATCGGGGAGCGCGGCATGCTGCCCGTGCCGCGCTACGTCGAGGGCGTGCCCTTCCGCCGGGCGCCGAGCCTCTTCCAGCTCCACTACTCGGACCGCTTCTTCGCCCTCGTCGCGTGGACGGGCTGCGCCTGCGCCCTCGCGCTGCTCGCGGGCGCCGACGGACTCCTCCCCCTGTGGGGCGGCATGCTGCTGTGGGCCGTGCCGTGGGGCCTGTATCTCTCGATCGTGAACGTGGGGCAGACCTGGTACGGCTTCGGCTGGGAGTCGCTGCTCCTGGAGGTGGGCTTCCTCGCCGTCTTCCTCGGCAATGACGAGACGGCGCCGCCGGTGCTCGTGCTCTTCCTGCTGCGCTGGGTGCTGTTCCGTGTCGAGTTCGGGGCGGGGCTGATCAAAATGCGCGGCGACGCGTGCTGGCGGGAGCTCACCTGCCTGTACTTCCACCACGAGACGCAGCCGATGCCGGGCCCGCTGAGCTGGTTCTTCCACCATCTGCCCAAGCGGGTCCACCGGATGGAGGTGGCGGCGAACCACTTCACCCAACTCGTCGTCCCTGTCCTGCTGTTCACGCCGCAGCCGATCGCGACGGCCGCGGCCTGCCTGATGATCGCCACCCAGCTGTGGCTGGTCCTTTCGGGGAACTTCTCCTGGCTGAACTGGATGACGATCGTGGTCGCCGTGTCCGTCGTGGACTTCGGGAGCGCGGGAGCGCCGTCGCGGTCGCCCGCTCCCCCGCTCTGGTACGAGGTGGTGGTCATCGCGGTGACGGCCCTGCTCCTGGGGCTGAGTTACCGGCCCGCGCGCAATCTGTTCTCGCGGCGGCAGATCATGAACTACTCCTTCGACCCGCTCCACCTCGTCAACGCCTACGGCGCGTTCGGCAGCGTCAGCCGCGTCCGCCAGGAGGTGGTCATCGAGGGCACGGCGGACGCGACACCCCGCAAGGAATCGGAGTGGCGGGAGTACGAGTTCAAGGGCAAGCCGGGCGATGTGCGCCGCTGGCCGCGGCAGTTCGCGCCGTACCACCTGCGGCTCGACTGGATGATGTGGTTCGCCGCGCTCTCCCCCGCGTACGCGCGGACGTGGTTCGGCCCGCTGGTGGAGCGGCTCCTGGACGGCGACCGGGACACGCTGCGGCTGCTGCGCCATGTCCCGTTCCCGCCGGACGCGCCTCCCGCGTACATCCGCGCCCGCCTGTACCGCTACCGCTACACGACCTGGCGTGAGCTGCGCGAGACGGGTGCCTGCTGGGAGCGGACGTACGTACGGGAGTTCCTGCCCCCTACGCGGGTCGACTCGCCGCGCTGAGTCGCGGGCGTCCGGGTCAGAGGCTGTAGACGCGGGTCGCGGTCCCGGCGAAGAGGGCGGCGCGTTCGCTGTCGCTCAGCGTGTGGGTCAACTGCCGTGCGGTGTCGACGACTTCGCCGTACATGGCGGCCAGGATGCAGACGGGCCAGTCCGATCCGAACATCAGCCGGTCAGGGCCGAAGGCGTCCAGGACGGTGTCCGCGTACGGACGCAGGTCGTCGACCGTCCAGGTCTTCGGGTCGGCCTCGGTCACCAGACCTGAGAGTTTGCAGACGGTGTTGGGCAGCGCGGCGAGCGAGCGGACGGCCGCGGCCCAGGGTTCGATGGCGCCGGACGCGATGGGCGGCTTGCCCAAGTGGTCCAGCACGAAGGTGAGTTCGGGGTGCTCCTGGGCGGCCTTGACGCAGGCGGGGAGCTGGTGGGGCAGGACCACGAGGTCGTAGGCGAGACCCGCCGCGCCGACCGCGGCCAGGCCACGGCGCACGTCGGGCCGCAGCAGCCACTGCGGGTCCGACTCGCCCTGGACCTGGTGCCGGATGCCCACGAGGCGCTGCCCGCCCCGGAGTTGACGCAGGTGCGCGAGCGTGTCACAGGCATCCGGGCGGGTGAGATCGATCCACCCGACCACACCCGCCACGAGGTCGCTGTCCGCCGCCAGGGCGAGGAACTCGGGGGTTTCCTCGGCGACGGTGACCGTCTGGACGAGCACGGTCGCCGCAACGCCCGCGGCGCGCGCCTCGGGCAGGAGGTCGCCGAGGGAGAAGTCCCTGCGGATCGGGGCGAGCGCGTCGCCGGTGATCCATTCCTGGTCGCGTACGGAGAGGTCCCACACGTGGTGATGGGCGTCGACGATGTGCGGTGTCACGGCAGCTCCCACACAGCGGGCAGCCCCGCGTCCGCGCCCTCGGCCGAGTAGTCGTGGACGACGTCCAGGAGCTCGGCCATGCGCGCCTGCCAGGCGATGTTGACCGGCAGCTTGTCCAGCTCGGCGAGCATACGGGCGTAGTCCTCGCACTCCAGGACGTGGAAGAGATCGGTTCCGCTGCGCCAGATCGTCCAGGAGGTGGCGCCCGCGGCGCGGATGGCGGCGGCGAGCTCGGCGGGCACCTCGCGGTGCGCGGCGTCGTACTCCGCGACGCGGTCGGCGCGGACCTTGGTGTGCAGGGCGATTCTCACGCGGGGTCCTCTCGCTCTTCTCCGGGCACGGGAACGCCGACGGGCAGCAGCCCTTCGGCTCGGGCTTCCTTCCAGAAGCCGGCCGGGACGGTGGACGCGAACTGCGCTGCCGCGTCCTGGACTTCGTACGCCGAGCGGGCGCCGACGAGGACGGTGGCCACCGCCGGGTGGGCCAGGGGGAAGGCCAGGGCCGCCGCCCGCAGCGTGGTGCCGTGCCGCTCCGCCATCGCCTTCAGACGCCGGGCGCGGTCCAGGAGGGAGCGGGGCGCCGTCGTGTAGTCGTAGGTCGCACCCGGCCTGGGGTCGGCGAGCAGGCCCGAGTTGAAGACGCCGCCGATGACCACAGCCTTGCCGCGCTCGTGCGCCGCCGGGAGCAGCTCGGCCAGGGCGCTCTGATCGAGGAGTGTGTAGCGGCCCGCGCACAGGACGGCGTCGACGTCCGTGTCACGGACGAATCGGGTGAGCATCGCCGTCTGGTTCATGCCCGCTCCGATCGCGCCGACGACGCCCTCGGAACGCAGCCGCTCCAGGGCCGGATACCCCTCGCGGAAGGCCTGTTCCGCGTGGTCGTCCGGGTCGTGCAGGTACACGATGTCGACGCGGTCGAGGCCGAGGCGGGTGAGGCTCGCCTCCAGGGAGCGCCGGACACCGTCCGCGCTGAAGTCCCAGACACGGCGGTGCGTGGCGGGCACGGCGAAGCCGTGGGCGAGGTCGTCGCCCACGGGCCGCTCCACCGCTTCGAGGACGCGGCCCGCCTTGGTCGAGAGCGTGTACGCGTCGCGTGGGCGTGCCCGCAGCGCCTCGCCAAGCCTGCGCTCGGACAGGCCGAGGCCGTAGTGCGGCGCGGTGTCGAAGCAGCGGATGCCCGCGTCCCATGCGGCGTCGATCGCCCCGGCCGCCTCCTCGTCGGTGATCGGGGTGTAGAGGTTGCCGAGTCCGGCGGCGCCGAAGGACAGCTCGGTCACCTCGACGCCGCCGGGTCCTAGGATGCGCCGGGCCATGCCGCTCACTGGCCCGCCGGGCGGAGCCGCAGGCCCTGCATGCCGCCGTCGACGGCGAGCGCGGTGCCGGTGGTGGCGCCGGAGAGCGGGCTCGCCAAGTACGCGATGGCGCCCGCGACTTCGTCCGCCGATACGAGGCGCCCTGTCGGCCGCCGGGCCGCGAGCGCGGCTCCATCATCCGCCGGGTCGGGCGCGGCATCCAGGAGGCGGCCGACCCACGGGGTGTCCACGGTGCCGGGGTTGACGCAGTTGACGCGCACCCCTTCGCGTACATGGTCGGCGGCCATGGCGAGCGTCAGCGAGAGCACCGCGCCCTTCGACGCCGAGTACAGGGCGCGCTGCGGGAGGCCCGCGGTCGCGGCGATCGAGCAGGTGTTGACGATCGCCCCATGGCCGGATGCGCGCAGGTGCGGAAGGGCGGCGCGGGTGGTGCGCACGATCCCGAGGACGTTCACGTCGAGCACCGTATGCCACTGGGCGTCGTCGTTGTCCTCGACTGTGCCCTGCGCGCCGATCCCCGCGTTGTTGATCAGTACGTCGAGTCCGCCGAGCCCGGCCACGGCGGCGGCGACGGCCTCGCGCACCGAGGCGTCGTCCGAGACGTCGGCGCGGTATCCGGTGAGCGGCTTCTCCACGCTGTCCGGGTTCAGGTCGAGCACCGCGACCTGGGCGCCGCGCGCGGCGAGCAGCTCGGCGGTGGCGCGCCCGATGCCGGAGGCTCCCCCCGTGACCAGGGCCTTGAGCCCCTCGAAGTCAGTCATGCGGCTGCTCCTTTGCCCTGAGCGAGGTCGGCGGCCCAGAAGGCGCCGTCCGGATAGGTGAATTCGGCGAGGGACTCGGCCCGCATCATGGCCGAGAACCCCGGTGCGGTGGGCGCCATGTAGTGGCCCTCGCGCAGCACGACCGGGTCGATGAAGTGGTCGTGGAGATGGTCGACGTACTCGATGACGCGGTTCTCGGTGGTGCCGGAGAGTGCCACGTAGTCGAACATCGATAGATGCTGGACGAGTTCGCACAGGCCCACGCCACCGGCGTGCGGGCAGACGGGGACGCCGAACTTGGCGGCGAGCAGCAGGATCGCGAGGTTCTCGTTGACGCCGCCGACGCGGGCCGCGTCGATCTGCAGCACGTCGATGGCGCCCGCCTGGAGGAGCTGTTTGAAGACGATGCGGTTCTGCACGTGCTCGCCGGTGGCGACCTTGACCGGTGCGACCGCCTTGCGGATGGCGGCGTGGCCGAGGACGTCGTCGGGGCTTGTGGGCTCCTCGACCCAGTAAGGGTCGAACTCCGCAAGGGCGCGCGTCCACTCGACGGCTTCGCCGACGTTCCAGCGCTGGTTGGCGTCGATCGCCATCCGGATGCCGGGCCCGATGGCCTCACGGGCGGTACGGCAGCGGCGTACGTCGTCCGCCAGGTCCGCGCCGACCTTCAGCTTGATCTGGGTGAAGCCGTCCGCCACGGCCTGGCGCGCCAGGCGGGTCAGCTTCTCGTCGCTGTATCCGAGCCAGCCCGGTGACGTCGTGTAGCCGGGGTAGCCGTTGGTTCGCAGCAAGGCTTCGCGCTCGGTGGCTCCGTGACGGCCCAACTGGAGGAGTTCCAGGGCTTCTTGTGGGGTGAGGGCGTCCGCGATGTAGCGGAAGTCGATCTGGGAGACCAGCCACTGGGGTTCGGCGTCCGCCAGGAACCGCCAGAGCGGCTTGCGCGCACGCTTGGCCGCTAGGTCCCACAGCGCGTTGACGACGGCGCCGATGGCCATGTGCATCACGCCCTTCTCGGGCCCGAGCCAGCGCAGCTGACTGTCCCCGATGAGGTCGCGGTTCAACGTCCCCGGATCGGCGCAGAGTTCATCGACGGACCGGCCGAGCACGTGGTGGCGCAGCGCCTCGATCGCGGCGACCTGCACGTCGTTGCCGCGCCCGATGGTGAAGGTGAAGCCGTGCCCCTCCAGGCCGTCGTCCGCGTCGGTGCGAAGCACCACATAGGCGGCGGAGTAGTCGGGGTCCGGGTTCATCGCGTCGGATCCGTCCAGCTCCCTTGAGGTCGGGAACCGTACGTCGAAGGTGTCGACCGCGGTGATGCGGGCTGAGGTCGGGGACACAGGAGGCCTTTCCGGAAAGGGACAAGGAGACGGGGAACCCGGAGCGGGGTCAGTCCTGTGCGCGGCCGGTGGTGACGCGCGCGATCATCAGGGCGACCAGGATGATTCCGCCGTAGATGGCCTGGATCCAGAAGGACGGCACCTGGGCGAGAGTGAGCAGGTTCTGTACGACGCCGAGGAGCAGGACGCCGGTGAGGGCGCCGAACATGGTGCCCTTGCCGCCGTCGAGGCTGATGCCGCCGATGACCGCGGCCGCGAACACGGTGAAGATCATGTTCTGGCCCTGGTTGGCGTTGATCGCGCCGACGTAGCCGGTCTGCATGAGTCCGCCGACGGCGGCGAGGCATCCTGCGACGATGAACACGCCGAGCATCACGCGCTCGACGCGGATGCCGGCGGCGCGTGCCGCGTCGGCGTTGCCGCCGATCGCGTACAGCGCGCGCCCCACGCGGTGGTACTTGAGGACGAAGCCCGCGACGCCGAAGGAGACGGCGGCCAGCCACACCGAGAGCGGGATGGTCAGGAACGTCGAGGTGGCGAGGGTGTAGAAGGCGTCGGGCATACCGAAGAGCGTCTTGCCCTCGGTCGCGCCGACGAGCAGTCCGCGCAGCACGATCAGCATGGCGAGCGTGACGATGAATGCGTTGAGCTTGAGCTTCACCACGAGGATGCCGTTGAAGGCGCCGATGACCGCGCCGACGACGACGATCGCGAGCAGCGCCACCACGGCGGGCATCTCGGTGCCGAATCCGGCCTGAGCGGCGGGCAGCACGAGGAGCGCGCCGACGGCGGGCGCGATGCCGACGACCGATTCGAGGGACAGGTCGAACTTGCCGGTGATGAGGACGAGCGACTCGGCGAGCACGACCATCGCGAGGGCCGCGGATGCGCCGAGGATGGAGATGAGGTTCCGCTCGGTGAGGAACGAGTCGTTGACCAGTGCGCCGAGCAGCATGAGCAGCAACAGGGCCGGGACCAGGGCTAGTTCCCTGGCCCTTCGCAGCAGCACCGAGCGTGCCTGCTTGCGGGCGGTGTCCGTCTTCGCCGTCAGGTTCGGCGCGGTCGAGGCCGACGGGGCCTTCGTGTCAGCCACGGCTGTCTCCTTGTTCTTTGGCTGCGGGCCGGTGGGGGCTGGTCGCGCCCGCGGGGCCGCCCACCCCTTCGATCGACGCGATCAGGTCGTGGTCGGCGAAACCGGCCTCGTGTTCCGCGACGATCCGGCCGTGGAAGAGGACGAGCACGCGGTCGCAGCGCCGCAGGTCGTCCAGTTCGTCGGAGACGACGAGGACGGCGGTGCCGTCATCGCGGGCGTTGTCCATCCGGGCGAGCAGTGACTCCTTGGACTTCACGTCCACGCCCGCGGTGGGGTTGATGAGGACGAGGAGCCGCGGGTCGGAGGCGAGGGCGCGTGCCATGACGACCTTCTGGGCATTGCCGCCGGAGAGGTCGGACACGAGCTGGTCGGGCCCCTCGGCATGGATGTCGAGGCGCTCGATCAGCTCATCGGCGAAGCCGCGCTTGCGCTCGGTTCCGACGAAGCCGTACTTCCCGAGCCGGTCGAGCACGGTCATCGTGGCGTTGTCGCCGATCGTCATCCCGAAGACCAGGCCCTGGTCGTGCCGGTCGCGCGGGACACAGCCGACGCCGGCCCGCAGCGCGGCGGTCACATCACCGAACGGCAGCCGCTCGCCGTCGAGCCGGGCGCTGCCGCCGGTAGGCGTGTGCAGCCCAGCGATGGTCTCGGCGAGGTTGATCTTGCCGCTGCCGCTGGATCCGGCGAGCCCGACGACCTCGCCCTTGCGGACGGTCAGGTCGATGTCCGCGTACGACTCGCTGGTGAGGCCCGTGACGTCGAGCATCACCGTGGCGTCGGCGGGGACCTCGGTCCGGGCGACGGACTCCTCGGCGGCCTCCTTCTCCCGCAGGGCCTCGCCCGCCATCGCCTCGACCAGGGCGGCGCGCGGCAGGTCGGCCACGGGCGCGGTGGTGATCCAGCGGGCGTCGCGCAGGACGGTGACGGTCTGGCACACCTCGTACACCTCTTGGAGATGGTGCGAGATGAAGAGGAAGGTGACGCCTGACTCCTGGAGCGCCCGCATGCGCGTGAAGAGCCGCTCGATCTCACGGTTGTCGAGCTGCGCGGTGGGCTCGTCCAGGACGATGAACCGCGCTCCGAAGCTCAACGCCCGTGCGATCTCCACCATTTGGCGGTCCTCGACCTTGAGATCGGCGGTACGCGCGTCCGGGTCGACCCGCACGTCCCAGGTGTCGAGCACCTCCGCGGCCTGGGCACGCAGCTTGCGCCAGCTGATGAAGCCGCCGCGCCCTTCGGGCTGCCGGTTGATGAAGAGGTTCTCGGCAACGGTCAGATCGGGTACGACCGTTGGCTTCTGATAGACGCAGGCCACCTTGCGGCGCCAGGCGTCGCGGTCGCTGAGCGGCGGCGCGGGCTCGCCGTCGAAGAGGACGGTGCCCGCGTCCGGGGCCTGGAGTCCGGTGAGGATGGTGACGAGGGTGGACTTGCCCGCGCCGTTGCGGCCGACGAGGGCGTGGGACTCACCGGGCAGGACGGTCAGCTGACCGTCCTGCAGCGCGACGGTGGGTCCGTACCGCTTGACTATGCCGGTCGCTTCGACGAGCGCTGTCGGCTCCTTCGGCCCCGGAGCCGGGGTCTTGGTCATCGGCGTACTCATTTGACCGTGTTGCCCCACAGCTTGGAGTCGTCCACGTTCTCCTTGGTGACCAGCGGAGCGGGCAGCTGGTCCTCGAGAATGCCGCTGGGCAGCTTCACGATGGTGGAGTCGTGATCGGTCGGGCCCGGCTTGAACTTCTTCCCGTTCATCGCGGCCTTGATGTAGTACATCCCGTACTTGGCGTACGCGTCGGCGGGCTGCGACACCGTGGCGTCGATCTGGCCCTTGCGGATGGCGTCGAACTCCTGCGGGATGCCGTCGTTCGAGATGACGGTGATGTGCCCCTTCTCGCCCGTCTTCTTCAGCATTCCCTTGGACTTCAGCGTCTGCAGGGTGGGCGCGAGATAGACGCCGCCCGCCTGCATGTAGATGCCCTTGATGTCGGGGTTGGAGTTGAGCAGCGTGTCCAGCTTGGACGCGGCCGTGTCGGACTCCCACTTGGCGGGGATCTCCAGGACCTTGAGCTTGGGGTACTTCTTCTTCACGCAGGTGCGGAAGGCCTCGGAGCGCTCGCGGCCGTTGACGGATGCGAGGTCTCCCATGATCTGGACGACCTTGCCGGTCTTGACCTGCCCCCCGAGGTACTCACAGGCCTTCTCGCCATACGCCTTGTTGTTGGCCCGCACCACCATCGCGACCTTGCCCTTCTCGGGGGCGACGTCGACGGCGACCACGGGCACGCCCTTGCGCTCGGCCTGGTCGAGCCCGGCGGAGATCGCCGCACTGTCGAGCGGCGCGACCACAAGCCCCTTCACACCCTGGTTGAGCTGGTTGTTGATGTCGGTGATCTGCTGCGAGGGGTCACTGTTGGAGTTGACCGTCTTCATGGCGTCGACGTCCTCGGACTTCGCCATCTTCGGCACGTAGTCGTTGTACGACTGCCAGAACGGCGAGGTCAGCAGGGGCAGGATCACCCCGACCTTGCCCTCTCCGCCGCCTTCGCCGCCCGCGGGCGCCGCGCTGTCCTTCGTACTGCCACATGCCGTGAGCACGAGGGACGCGCAGGCCGCCGCGGCGGCGATCCGCGCCGCCCGCGAAATCCCCGCCCTGCTGGACCTGTTGCGCACATTTCTGCCGGCCATCTGACGGCTCCTCATCGAGCGTGAATCGAGTGTGGATCGGGGTGTGGATCAGGTGTGGATCGATCGGGATCGGACGAAGTCCTGGCGAGTCCCAGCGACTGCTGGGCGAATATTTATCAGACCACTTGGCGCTCACAACACCCCTCGACGCCAAGTTTTCCTGGTTTTGAGCCGTAGTGGTCGGACCACATCTCTGGTTAGACTGCGGCGCACTCGGCTAGTGGAGGAGCGCCACGTGGACCAGACCGCCCCGCAGAAGGGCACCGTGACCGGGCGGGCCATAGAGCAGCTCAAGGCGATGATCGGCGAGGGCAGGCTCGAACCGGGCGAACGCCTGCCGACGGAACGGGACTTGGCCACACAGCTGGGCATCTCGCGCAGTTCGATGCGGGAGGCGATTCGCGCGCTCACGGTGATGGGGGTCCTGGAGGCCCGACACGGCTCGGGCATCTACGTCACCCAGCTGGAGGCCGGGGATCTCCTGGAAACCTTCGGAGTCGTGGCCGATCTGTCACGCGGGCGGCGGCTCGTGGAGCTGCTCGAGGTGCGGAGGGTTCTCGAGTCGACGGCCACGGCGCTGGCGGCGGCCCGCATCTCCGCGGACCAACTGGCCGATGTGGAGAAGCACTTGGAGGCGATGAACGCCACGGAGGACCCGGAGGAGATCCTCTCCCACGACCTGGCGTTCCACCGCACGATCGCCTTGGCGGCGGGCAACGACACGATGGCGGCGATCCTGGAGGGCCTCTCCTCGCGCACGTTCCGTGCGCGCGTATGGCGCGGCTACCAGGAGGAAGGCGCCTTCGAGCGCACGCGCCGGGAGCACGCGCGGATCCACTGCGCCCTGGTGGCCCGTGACCCGGAGGCGGCGAGGGCCGCGGCGGCGGCGCACGTGGGAGAGGTGGAGGAGTGGATGCGGGCGCAGCTGGACGGATAGGGCAGCCCTGGCCGAGCGGGGCGCGCCGGCCCTCACGGACCCGATCGATCGAGGAACTGCTGCCCGCTCACCGCGGCACGAACAAGGCCAGGATCACGGTCGGCCAGCTCCTCGCGCACACCACGGGCCTACCAGGCGGCGTGCCGTTCTACCGCAGTACCCCCACACGTCGTGCGCTCCTGGACGGCCTGCGCGCGCTTCCCCTCACGACCCGGCCGGGCACGGCCGTGGCGTACTCGTCGCCCAACTCATCGCCGAACCCCTGGGGTTGACCGGCCTGACGTTCACACCGCGCGGCGAGGCCCGTGCACACGCCGTGTCGACGGAGCACTGCCACTGGCGTGATCACGTGGTGACGGGCGAGGTGCACGACGAGAACGCCGTCGCCCTCGGCGGCATCGCGGGCCACGCCGGACGCGTCCACGTCCTGCTCGCCAACCGGGTCCATCCGCGCCGCGACGGCAAGCGTTTCCCTGCCGTCCGGCGGGCGTTCCACCACAGGGTGGCGCTCCCGCTCGGACAGGATCCGCCAGCGCAGCGCCTCGGCCCAGAACCGGGCCAAGGCGGGCAGATCATGGGCGTCGATGATGATGTGATGCAGGGAGATAGGCATGCCGGTCAGTGTGCCCGGCAGTCGGCGTCGCCGCGTAGATCCAGTCCAACCCGTCGTAGCCAGGTGCGTCGAGGTGCTCCGCCCGGGTCAGGCCTGCCGCGACCGCCACGCGTCGGGAGGCGGCATTGGCCGGGCGGACGCGGGCGATGAGCGGGAGATCAGGAACATGGCGAGAGGCCCAAGTGGTCACCGCGGTGGCGGACTCGGCGGCGTAGCCCCGGCCCCACGCGGACGTGGCGAAGCGGTAGAAGAGGTTGAGGGTCCGCATGCCGTGCAGGTCCACGGGCTTGATCCCGCAGAAGCCAAGCTGCCGGGCAGAGTCGTGGCGCCGGACGACCCAGTAGCCGTATCCGCAGCTCTGCCACTGGTCGTTCCAGCGTTGATAGAGCGCCGCTGCCTCTTCGGGACGGACCAGCGCGTCCGAGGGATTGTGCAGACAGGTTCCGGGATCACTGTGGATCGCGAAGATCGCGTCGATGTCGGCTTCGACCGGGCGCCTCAACGACAGCCGGACGGTCCGCAGTTCTTCGGTCGCCGGTCTCGGGTCGGTCATTCGGGCATCGTAGGACGGGGCGTGTTTCCCGGCGCGGGCGAAGCGGCCGGACAGGCTGATGGACCAGCCCGTCCGGCGTCCGAGCATCTGCTCGATGCCCCCGCTCGAAGTCTGCTCAGCGAGCCGTCACGCCCGCGTCAGCCGCAACGTCACCAGCTCGAACGGTCGCAGCGTCAGCGTGACACCGTCGCCCGAGCGTTCCGGCGCCGCGGCGTCGGCGAGGGGGCGCTCCAGCAGGTCCGTCACCTCGACGGAGCCGACCGGGAAGCCCGCGGCCAGCGTCGCCTTCGCGCGACCGCCGCGCGACTCGTGGAAGCGGACGACCACGTCACCGCTGCCGTCGTCGGCGAGCTTGACCGCCGTGACGACGATGGCGTCGTTGTCGACCGTCACCAGCGGGGGCACCTCGGCCCCGCCGGTCACACGGCGCTCGGGAAGGTTGATCCGGTACCCCTCCCGCACCGCGTCGCCGATCCCCGCCCCCGGCACCAGCGCGTGCCGGAAGCGGTGGACGCCCTGGTCCGTCTCGGGGTCGGGGAAGCGCGGGGCGCGCAGGAGCGAGGCGCGTACCGTCGTGGTCGTGCCCGAGTCCGACGCGCGCACCGTGCGCGTCACGTCATGGCCGTACGTCGAGTCGTTGACCAGGGCGACACCCCAGCCCGGCTCCTCCATGTGCACGAAGCGGTGGTTGCACGCCTCGAACTTGGCGGCCTCCCAGCTCGTGTTGGTGTGCGTGGCCCGGTAGAAATGGCCGAACTGCGTCTCCGACGCGTACCGCTCCGCGTGGATGTCCAGCGGGAACGCCAGCTTCAGGAACTTCTCCGTCTCGTGCCAGTCGACCTCCGTGTCGATGTCCAGGCGCATGGAGCCGGGGGCCAGGGACAGCACCTGCGTGAGCCGCGAACCGCCGAAGGTCCGCACGACACGGACCGAGACAGCGTCATCTCCGGGCTCGACCGTGTCCGCCTCCGTGAGATCGGTGACCGTGTTCCGGTAGAACTCGTCGACGTCCCACGCGTCCCACATGTTCGGGAAGTCGGCGTGGATCTGCGGCAGGTTCGCCGCCTGACCGGGTGCGACGGTCTCCCGGTCGGCCGCGATGTCGTACGCCGAGACGACAAGACCGCGCGCGTCGATCTCGACCCGCAGGAGGCCGTTGTCGAGGACGTAGCCGCCGTCGGCGCGCGAGGCGATCGCCGACTCGCCGTCGATGGCGGCGGGGCTCGCGCCGCCCGCGGGGACGCCGTCGCGGGTGTGCGGGGTGGAGTTGAAGACGAGGGTGCCCGTGCCGCCATCGCCCGCCAGCGCACGCTGGGCCGCGGCGATGATGCCGTTCAGCTCATCGGCGACCGCCGCGTACGTCGCGCGCGCCTCCCGGTGCACCCAGGCGATGGACGAGCCGGGCAGGATGTCGTGGAACTGGTGGAGCAGGACCGTCTTCCAGATACGGTCCAACTCCTCGTAGGGGTACGCGAATTCGGGCGCCCGCACGGCAGCCGTGGCCGCCCACAGCTCCGCCTCACGGAGCAGGTGCTCGCTGCGGCGGTTGCCCTGCTTGGTGCCCGCCTGGCTGGTGAGGGTGGCGCGGTGGAGCTCCAGGTACAACTCGCCCACCCAGACAGGGGCGTTCGGGTACTCCGCCTCGGCCTTCTCGAAGAAGGCGGCGGGGGTCTCCCACTCGACGGTGGCCGAGCCCTCCAGGTTCCGCAGGCGTCCCGCCTTCGCGATCATCTCGCGGGTGGTGCCGCCGCCTCCGTCACCCCAGCCGGTCGGCGCGAGAGAGTGCCGGGCGACCCCCTTGTCCTTGAAGTTCTTCGCCGCGTGGGCGATCTCGCTGCCCTTCATCGAGCAGTTGTAGGTGTCGACGGGCGGGAAGTGCGTGAAAATGCGGGTGCCGTCGATGCCTTCCCAGTTGAAGGTGTGGTGCGGGAAACGGTTGGTCTGCGACCACGAGATCTTCTGGGTAAGCAGCCACTTCGACCCCGCCGCCTTGATGATCTGCGGCAGTCCTGCGGCGAAGCCGAAGGTGTCGGGCAGCCACGCCTCGTCGTTCTCGACGCCGAACTCGTCGAGGAAGAACCGCTTTCCGTGCACGAACTGACGGGCCATCGCCTCCGAGCCCGGCATGTTCGTGTCCGACTCGACCCACATACCGCCGGCGGGCACGAACCGCCCATCCGCGACAGCCTTCTTGACCTTCGCCCACACCTCGGGCCTGTGCTCCTTGACCCACGCCCACTGCTGCGCCTGGGACATGGCGAAGACGAAGTCCGGCTCGTCCTCGATGAGCGCGGTCATGTTCGACGTCGTACGCGCGACCTTGCGCACCGTCTCGCGCAGCGGCCACAGCCACGCCGAGTCGATGTGCGCGTGGCCGACGGCGCTGATGCGGTGGGCCGAGGGCTCGGCGGGGGTGCTGAGGACACCTTCGAGCTCGGCGCGGGCCGCGGGCGCCGAGCCGTTCACGTCCTGGAGGTCGACGGCGTCCAGGGCGCGGCCGATGGCCCGCACGACGGCATAGCGGCGCCCGGAGTCCTCCGGCAACTCCTGCATGAGCTCGCCGAGCACCTCCAGATCGATGACGAGCTGCCACACGGTCTCGTCGAAGACGGCGAGGTCCATGCGGGCGAGCTTGTACTGGGGCTCGCTGCCGGCCGTCTCCCTGTCGCCGAGCTGGGTGGGCAGGAAGGGGTGGTAATCGAGGATGACGGGGTTGGAGGCGGCCTCGATGTGCAGGTGGACGTCTTCGCCGCCGGTCGCGGGGGCGGCGATCCGTACCCACTGGTTACGGGGGTTGAGGCCCTTCACCGGCGTCCCGTCGGGGCGGTAGACCAGGCCCTCGCACTGGAAGCCGGGCATGTTCTCGTCGAAGCCGAGGTCGAGGACGGCCTCGACGGTCTTCCCCGCCCATTCCGTGGGCACGGTGCCGGTCACCTGGAACCAGCTGGTGGCCCAGGGGGCGCCCCAGGCTGCGCCGACCTCGGTGGGCTCGGGGATCGCTGCGAGGCCTTCCTCAACAGGAACCGGCTCACCCGGGGCGGTCCACACCGCGACGTCGAGAGGGACGGACTCGGGGTATATCGCAGGGCGGACGCGCTCGTCGAGGACGCGCTTGAGGCGGGCTTCGATGAGGGTGCGGTCGTCGTGCATGGTGCTCTCCGTTTGGGTGTTGAGTGCGGGTGGGGTGGACGGATTCAATTTCCCCAACCCCGCCCCTTCCCGAAAACTCGCTGGGCGCGAGGGCCTACCTGGGGCTCCGCCCCAGACCCCGTACAAGATGTCCTCAATCGCCGGACGGGCTGAACTATCAGCCCGTCCGGCGTTTGAGGACGAACTCGGCGAAGCCGGTGATCAACGGCGCGCAAGGCCCCCGCGCCAGAGCGGGTTTTCGGGAAGGGGCGGGGTTGGGGAGCGATCTTGGGGCCTAGCCGACCTCCCCTGGCCGCACGACCTCCGTGATGCCCCGCGCAGCCAAATGCGCCGAGTCACCAACCCTGCTGGCCAGAACAGTGGTGGGCCGGGCCCCGTCCGCGACGAGGCCCATGAACGCCTCGAACACCGCTCCCCCAGGGGCACACGCGGACCGCGCCGAGGTGGAGTCGTCGACCACCACGGCAGTGCCCCGCACCGCGGGCGCGTACTCCCGCCCCCGCCACTCCTTCGCGAGCCGAGCCAGCACCTCACCCCCCGGCTTGACCCGTCCCTCGTTGGTCAACAGCCCCAGGCTGTACTCAAGTTCAGGGAAATCCGCCAGCGAACGCGACACATCGTGCGAGCACCACCACGTCACCCCCCACACATCCGCACAGTCCAGCGCCGCCGCCACCGTCGCCTCGGTGAACGAAGCGGCATGCTCGGCGGGGATGAGGGGAGCGGGCGCGCCCACCTCCTGGAGCCAGACAGGGCGGTGCGGATCGTCGGCCCAGGCCTTGGACAGCTCGATCATGTACGCGGCGTGGTGCGCGGTGGCGACCCCCTCCCGCCCGTGCCGCTGGGCCGTGCCGTTGAACACCCAGGAGTGCACGGCGGTCGCGCCGCCGAGCCGCGCGGCCTGGGCCGGGGTGAAGGGCTGGTCGTCCTGGTACCAGGCGGCGTCGTACTCGGCATGCAGATGCAGCTTGCCGGGGGCACCCTCCTCACAGGCGGCGAGCACCCGGCGCAGCCACTCCCCCGCCTGGTCCTCGGTGATCCGGTCGGGGTCGGGATGCGGGCCCGCGGAGAACTGGTTGACCTCGTTGCCGATGGTCATGCCGATGAAGTTCGGCCGGTCGGCGAGAGCGGCGGCGAGCGTACGCAGGTAGGCGACCTCGCCCTCCACCACGTCGGGGTCGGTGAAGATGTTCCGCCGGTGCCACGTCTGCGTCCACGCGGGCAGGAAGTCGAAGCTCGACAGGTGCCCCTGCAGTCCGTCGACGTTGACGTCGAGCCCGCGCTCGGCCGCCGCGTCCGCGAGGGCGACGAGCTGCTCGACGGCGCGCGGCCGGATCAGGGTGCGGTTGGGCTGGAAGTACGGCCAGATCGGGAAGACCCGGATGTGGTCGAGGCCGAGCGAGGCGATCGAGTCGAGATCGGTGCGCACGGCGTCGATGTCGAAGTCGAGCCAGTGGTGGAACCACCCTTGGCTGGGGGTGTAGTTCGCGCCGAAGCGCGGCGCGTCGGAAGGCACACGAGTCATACGAGGCATGCGAGTCCTGGTTCTCGGGGGTGCGGGGGGTGGGGCCGGTGCGGGGCCCGGGATGCAGGGAGTGCGGGGGATACACAGGGTGCGAGGGGGATGCGGGGCGCGGCTGCGCCTCAGCCCTTGACCGCTCCCTCGCCCACCCCGCGGAAGAAGTACCGCTGGAGACAGGCGAAGAGCACGATCAGCGGAAGGACGGCGATGACCGTGCCCGCGGCGACGAGCCGTTCGTCGTTGGCGAAGGTGCCGTGCAGATAGTTCAGGCCGATGGTCAGGGTGAACCTGTCCGGGTCGCTCAGCACGATCAGCGGCCAGAGGAAGTCGTCCCAGGCGCCCATGAAGGCGAAGATCGCGACCACGGCGAGGGTTCCCTTGACCGCGGGCAGGGCGATCCGCAGGAATCGCTGCCAGACGTTGGCGCCGTCGACGTACGCGGCTTCCTCGATCTCGTAGGGCAGGTTCAGGAAGGCGTTGCGCATCAGCAGGACGTTGAGCGCGGAGACGCAGCCGGGCAGCAGCACTCCGATGAGGGTGTTGTTCAGGCCCAGCTCCCGCATGGTCGTGAACTGGGCGATGATGATGCCCTCCACGGGCACCAGCATGGCCAGGATGAAGACGACCGTGGCCGCCTTGCGGCCCCGGTAGCGCAGGCGCGCGAGGGCGTAGCCGGCGAGCGTGGCGCCCACGCAGTTGGTCACCACGTTGGCGGCGGCCACCTTCAGGGAGTTGAGCGCGTAGTCCCAGACGGGGATGGTGTCGGCGACCCGCTCGTAGTTGTGCAGGGTCGGGCTGCTCGGCAGGAACTTGGGCGGGGAGCTGAAGATGTTCTCGTGCGGGCCCTTCAGGGAGGTGGACAGCTGCCACAGGAAGGGCCCGATCATCAACGCCAGTACGGCGAGCAGGAGCCCGTAGCGCAGGACGATCTCCCACACCGGCATCCGGCGGCCGTTCTCGTCGGTGATCCGCCCGCGCTTGCGGGCACCGGCCTTGCGGACCTTCCCCTCCGCCTTCCGCTGCGCCTTCCGCTGCGCCTGCTCGGTCTTCCGCGTGTCCGTCGCGATGCTCACGCGTCCTCCTTCCGGTCCGCGCGCAGCACGAGCAGCATCAGCGCGACGGTGACGACGAAGACGACGACCGAGATGGCCGACGCGTACCCGACACGGCCGGTCAGGCCGGTGCCGACGCGTTGCACCAGCATCACGAGCGTGGTGTCCTCGCCCGCCGGACCGCCGTTGGGTCCGGCCATCAGATAGACCTCGGAGAACACCTTGAAGGCGGCGACCGAGGACAGCGCGGCGACCAGGACCATCGTGGAGCGCACGGCGGGCACGGTGACCGTGAAGAAGCGGCGCACCGCGCCTGCGCCGTCCACCGATGCGGCCTCGTGCAGCTCGCGCGGCACGTTGGCGAGCGCCGCCAGATAAATGATCATGTAGTAGCCGAGACCCTTCCAGACCGTGACGGCCATGGCGCTCAGCAGGAGCAGCCACTGGTCGCTGAGGAAGCCGACCGAGCCGACGCCCACCGCTTCGAGCACCGCGTTGACCAGGCCCCGTTCATCCAGCATCCACACCCAGATCAGGCCCACCACGACGATGGACGCGACCACCGGCGTGTAGAAGGCGGACCGGAAGAAGGTGATGCCGGGTATGTGCTTCTGGACGAGCATCGCGAGCAGCAGCGGCAGCAGGACGAGCGCGGGGACGACCCCCACGATGTACAGCGTCGAGTTGCGAAGCCCGATCCAGAACATGTCGTCGTGCAGCAGCTCCCGGAAGTTGTCCAGGCCGACGTACTCCCCCGGGATCAGGGTCCGCTTGTCGGTGAAGGAGTTGATGAGCGTGCTGACGAACGGATAGAGGATGAAGACGCCGACGATCAGCAGCCCGGGGGCGGCGAACAGCCAAGGGCTGGAGGGCAGTTGACGCCTGATGCGGCGACGGGGGCCGCGGTCGGCGGCGGCACGGGGAACGGTGGCGGCGCTGGAGCTTTTCATGGTGGTGGTCCCGTGTCGTCGTCTCAGCTCTGCTTCAGCAGCCGGTCGCAGCGCTTGACAGCGTTGTCAAGCGCTTCCTCTGGGCTCTCCTTGCCTTGCAGCGCCCGGGCGACCGCGTTGCGCAGCTCGATCTTCATCTGCTCGCTGAACAGCACCGGCGTGTAATTCACCGCGGTCTTGATGGACTTGGCGGCGGCGACCCGCACGCGGGTGTCATCGGTGCCGTCCTGCTTGGTGAAGTACGGCTCGTCGAGCGAACCCTCCGTGCTGGGGAAGATCGCCACCTTCTTGGCGAAGGACATCTGCCGCTGCGCGTCCGTCACGTAGTGGGCGAAGGCCACTGCGGCGGGCGTCTGCTTGGTGCGGGTGTTCACCATCACCCCCATCACGTACATGTTGTCCTTGCCGGTGTTGGTGATCTGCGGGGTGATCCCGATGTTCTTGTAGAGGCCGGGCGCCTCCTTCTTGAACTTGCCGAGGTCCAGGGCGCTTCCGGGGTTCATGGCGACGGCCTCGGTGAGGAACTTCTTCCCCGTCGATTCGGGCGTGGCGTTGAGCGCCTGCCCGTCCAGGGCCTTCGCGTCGTACAACTTCTTGTACTCGGTGAGGAGTTCGACGCCCTTGGCGCCGTTGAAGGTGAACTTGGTCCCGTCCTTGTCCATCAGCGGGACGCCGTAGCGCCCGAAGTCCTCGATGGTGGGGATGTTGGCGAGCGTGGCGGTCTTGCCCTTGCTCTTCTTCGACAACTGCAGCGCGCTGTCGAAGAGTTGGCCGTACGTCTTCGGGGGCTTGTCGGCGTCGAGCCCCGCGTCCTTGAAGATCCGCTTGTTGTAGAAGAGCGGCCCGGTGTTCAAGTACCAGGGGAAGGCGTACGTCCCCTCCGTCCCCGGTATCTGGTGGCTCTTCCACGCCCCGGGCAGGTACTCCTTCTCGTACTTCCCGGCGGCCTTGTCGAGGTCGAGCGCGAGCCCGGCCTTGGCCAGCGGCGCCACCAGGTCGGGCGAGACGTTGACGACGTCGGGGAGGGTGCCGGCCGCGGCGTCGGCGCTGATCTTGTCGGCGTAGCCCTCGCCGGGCTGGTCGACCCAGTTCACCTTCGTGCCCGGGTACTTCTCCTCGAAGCCGTCGACGACGCCCTCGAAGTACGACTTGAAGTTGGCCTTCAGGTTCCAGGTCTGGAAGGTGATCTCGCCCTCGATCTTGCCGGACGCGTCGGTCGAGCCGCCGCTGTCACCCCCGTCGCCGCAGGCGCTCAGCGGCAGGAGCACTGCGAGGACGGCGGCAGCGGCGGCTGCCCTTCTGGGGATGCGGGGGTGGTGGGAGATGCGCACGGTGAAACGGCTCCTTTGCTCGGCCCAGCGTGAGGCAGACCTTGCATGGAACTCCGGTAAAAAGTCAATGGATTCGTTGAATAATCCTGTCCAGCGCGCCAACTGTGCAGGTCAGCTCGGTGCGTTGAACTTCTTGCGGGGATCGACTAATGCGCTTTAGAGTGGGCTGGCTCAAGCGCATTAGTATGCGCTCCACAGGAAAGGGGCAACACCGGTGCAAGGCAAGCGGTCCCCGGCACGCCGGCCGACCATGAAGGACATCGCGCGCCGCGCCGGAGTCTCCGAGAGCGCCGTGTCCTTCGCGCTCAACGACCGGCCCGGGGTCTCCGACGTCACCCGCGACCGGGTCCGCAGGGTCGCCGAGCAGCTGGGCTGGCACCCGAGCACGGCGGCGCGCGCACTGTCCGGCGAGGGCTCGGCGACGGTGGGCCTCGTGGTGGCCAGGCCCGCGGGGACGCTGGGCGTGGACTCGTTCTTCCTGCAGTTGATCTCGGGCATCCAGGAGGTCCTGGCGGAGCGTCAACTGGGCCTGCTCTTCCAGGTGGTGGAGGACGTGGCCGCCGAGTGCGCGGTCTACCAGCGGTGGTGGGCCGAGCACCGGGTGGACGGAGTCCTGGTCGTGGACCCGCGCACGGCCGACCCCCGACCCGCGCTCCTCGACGATCTCGGGCTGCCCGCGGTGGTGACGGGCGGCGTGCCGGACCCGGACGCGCACCACACCGGGCTCTCCACCGTCTGGGCGGACGACGCGGGCGCGATGGCATCGATCGTGGACCACCTGTACGCCCTCGGCCACCGCCGCATCGTGCACATCGCGGGGCTGCCCGGCCTCGCCCACACGGAGCGGCGGATCCGTACGCTGCGGGCCGAGGCGCAGCGGCGCGACCTGTCCGAGGTCCGCTCGGTGACCACGGACTACTCGGACGCGCAGGGAGCCGCAGTGACACGCCGTGTGCTTCGTGCCGCGTCCCCACCGACGGCTCTCGTGTACGACAACGACGTGATGGCCGTGGCCGGCGTCGCCGCGGCGGCCTCGCTCGGCTTCGCCGTGCCGGGGGACGTATCGGTGATCGCGTGGGAGGACTCGGCCCTGTGCCGGATGGTGCACCCATGGCTGACGGCACTGTCGCGCGACACGGTGTCCTTCGGCCGGACGGCGGCGCGCGAACTCCTGTCACTCCTGGACGACGGCCCCGCGGCCACGGTCCAGGTGCCACTGCCAACGCTCATCGAACGGGAGAGCACGGGGCGGGTGGCCGAGGGCTGAGCCGCCCCCTGACCTGGCGGCGCGGGGCTGTCGTACCCCACAAGTACGGTGCCGGTATGGCCGACATGTACGAATTCTCGATGGCGATGGACCTGCGTGACGACATCTCCGAGGAGGAGATCGCCGAACTCCGGTGGCATCTCGGCCTGGGCCCCCAGCCGGTGAGACTGACCGTGGTGCGCGAGTTCCCGGTCGTGATGGAGGACGACCAGGGCGAGCTCGTCACGGAAGACGTCCCCGTGCCGCTCCTGGGGTGCCATGACACTGCCTTGAAGGTGGGTGGAGCACTCACCTCCGTGCTGCTCCGGAGGAAGGTGGGCTGGGCGCTGACCGCCCGGCAGGAGATCCACCCGGACGACTTCGACCGCGTCGGCGAACTGCTCACCTGGCTGGCGGCCAAGGCCTGTGGTCACCATGAGCGGTTCGACGGCTCCGTCCGCGTCGGATGGTTCAGGTTCTACGAGGAGGAGCAGCTCCACCCCTTGGCGGTGCGGGACGGCGGGGTCGAGTGGCCCTCGTGAGCGGTGGTCAGTCCTTGTCGTGCCAGGAGAACGCCGCGATACGCCAGCCCTCCGGGGTGCGGACGAACTGGATGGTCTTTGTTCCGCCTCCCTCGAAGGGGGCGCCGTCCAAGATCCCGGACTTGCTGTATGTGCCGAACCGCGAGGCGATGCCGCCCTCGATCTCGGTCCGTTCGGATGTCTCCCACTCGGAGAACTCCACCAACCGCCCCTCTGCCAGGAGCCGTTGACGCGGTTCGATGAACTCGTCCACCGTGTACGCCTTGAACTCCGGTCCTGTCGTGACGATCACGCCGCCCGGGAGCATCAGCCGGCGAAGACGGGACACGTCGGCGGCCTTGCCGCCCACGTTGTCGAAGGCGCCGAAGAACTCGGCGGTCAGGGTGTCGATCTCGCTCTTGGACATGGCCGTGACGGTAACACCGGGATGTGGGACGGGACTTCGGCTGTCGCGGACGTGGGGGCGGGGGCGGGCGGACGGACGAGGCCGCAATCCGTCCGTCCGCTCGTGCTGAGCCTCCTACATCCGCGACCGATACAGGCCGAACTCCGCGAGGCGTACCGCCCCGCGCGACCCCGTCACCCGAAGCCGCCACTCACGCGCCCGCACCGGCGCGGGCAGCGTCAGGACCCGGCTCGCCCCGACCGTGTCCACCTCGGCCACGAGGGACCATCCGGAGCTGCCGGGCACCCGCGCCTCGATCACCGCGTGCTCCAGCTGCTGACCCCGCCGGATGTCCTCGCCGAGCCGGATCCGGTCGGCCTCGCGCGCCTTGCCCAGGTCGACCGTGAGCGTCCCCCGGGAGGGCGCCGGGCACGCCCATGCCGTGTCCGGGTCGCCGTCGACCGCGTACGCCGGTCGGCGGCCGTCAGCGCGGACCCGCACACCCCGCGCGAAGTCCTCCGGCAGCTCGAGCCCGATGCGCTCGCGGAACTCCCGCAGCCGCGCCACGTCCGCCTCCGGGAGCAGACCCCGCTTGTCCGGCGGGATGTTCAGGAGCAGAACGGAGTTCCGGCCCACCGAGCGGAACCAGATGTCCGTCAACTGCTCGACGGACTTGGGCTGTTCGTCCTCGTGGTAGAACCAGCCCGGCCTGATCGAGACGTCGCACTCCGCAGGCCACCACTGCACGTACTGGGCGACCGCCCTCGCCTCGGCCAGCGCCTCCCGGCTCCCCTGGTCGGGCGCGTCGTACTTCAACGCATAGTCGATGCTCCCGTTCCCCGAGTCCTTGACGGGGACGACGCTCCACTCGTTCTCGCGCGCGAGCCCGCCCTCGTTGCCGACCCACCGGACGTCGGGGCCGCGCACCGCGACCGTCGCGTTCGGGGCCAGGGCGCGGATGACGGCGTACCAGCTGTCCCAGTCGTACGTCTCGACCTTCTCCGGCGGGATGCGCCCCTGCGCCCCGTCGAACCACACCTCGTCGATGGGCCCGTACTCGGTGAGCACCTCGTAGAGCTGGTTGAGCATGTGCGCGCCGTAGTCGGTCGCGTCGAGGGTGAACGAGCGCACGGCGGCGTCGCCCGCCCTGTCGTCTCCTTCGACCGGCGTGGGGATGGCGCGCCGTGAGCGTGCGCTGCCGTTGGCGTAGACGCCGTGCAGGTACTGGTTCTCGTCGGCGGGCGAGATGTAGACGCCCACCTTGATCTCGTGGCGGCGCAGCGAGTCGGCGAACGAACGCAGCACGTCGCCCTGTCCGCCCTGCCAACTGCTGCTCACCACACTGTGCTTGGTGTAGCGCGAGGGGTAGAGGACGAAGCCGTCGTGGTGCTTGACCGTGAGGATGGCGAGCTTGAAGCCGCCGTCGCGAAGGGCCCGTGCCCACTGGTCGGTGTCGAGGCCCGAGGGCTGGAAGACGTCGGGGTCCTCGTCGCCCGTGCCCCATTCGAGGCCGGTGAAGGTGTTGACCCCGAAGTGCAGGAACGCGGTCTGCTCAAGGCGCTGCCAGGCGATCTGCCGTTCCGTGGGCCGGACTTGGGATGCCTTGGCGACGACATCGTCCGGGGAGTCGTCGGAGCTGATCGGGATGCGGAAGGGCGGTTCCGGAGCGGCGGGCAGTGGCCGTGCCCGCGGGGCCGGGTGCCGCCAGGGCGAGGGAACTGCTCGACGCGGCGACCGCCGTGGTGACGGCGGCGGTCACGAAGAGACGTCTGCTGACAGTCATGGGTGGGCGGGTCTCCCTGTCGGATGTCGGGGCGATGGGATCAGCGGGTGGTCAAGGTCCAGGCCGCCGGGGTCTTCTGATCCGACGGGTACTGCTGAAGCCGCCCGTCCTCGGCCACGTGCACGGACATCTGCGTGATCGCGTTCGTCAGCCGGTAGCCGTCCGCCGCCTTCACCAGCTGCCACCGCTGCAGGGTGTTCGCCGCGTCGCATGTCTCCCGCGTGACCGAACTGCCCGGCTCCAGCGGCACGTTGAGCGTGAGCTTCCCGCTGCGCGTCTCCAGGCAGGTGCCGTCCGCCGCGGACTTCAGAGTGACGTAGCCGTCGGCGGTGCGCTTGATCTCGTGGGCGGCGGGCTCCGCATGCCCCTTGGTGTCCCGCAGGGTGTACGTACCGTCCGCCACCGGCACCTTCGTCAGGTCCCGCCAACCGGGCGCGTGTCCGGCGGACTTGGCGCGCGCGGTGAAGTCGGCGTACGTCGGGTCCGGGTGTGCGGAGCCCCACGTGACCTGGGCGACATGACTGAGCGGCATCGCCATGGAGGCCGCGACCTCGTTCTCGGTCTCGCCCCGGCCGTTGTCCGGCCACAGGCTGATCTTCGCCCCGGTGATGCCGTCCCGCGAAGCGAGCTTCTCGCCCTCGAAGCTGCGCGGGTCCCAGGCCTTGTCGTACAGCGCCTTGGTGTCGGTGTGGAAGCCGCCGCGTACGAGGTAGAGGGCGTAGGCGGCGTTCTGCAACGGGTAGCCCTGGGCGATGAGTTGGCTCGGCTTCGTCTTCACGTCGAGCCAGTGCTCCACGCTCGTCCCCGCCGCGACGGGCACCGTGTTCGCGCCGGTCAAGCCGTCGTTCCAGATGCGCAGCTGCTTGCCCTTGCCTTTCGCGTACGCGTGCACCCGGTTCACGAAGTCGACGAAGGCGTCCTGCGGGGTCGCGTTCTCGCCGTACTTCTTCTTCGCGTATTCGAGGATGTGGGGGTACTTGGCGAAGTCGGAGCCGAGCATGTACTCGTCGGCGCCCATGTGCCAGGACTTCGCGGGGAACACCTCGGCGTACTCGTCGATGAGGCTCGTGTAGTACGCGAAGGCCTCGTCCTTGGTGATGTCGAGGCGCGACGGCTGCGGCTTGCCGTCGGAGTCGGTGAGCTGGAGGTCGGTGCGCTTCTCGAGCCAAGGGTCCATGTGGCCCGGGGAGTTGATCTCCGGGATGATCGTGACGTGGTACTTCTCGCCGAGGGCGACGAGGCGGCGTATCTCGCTCTTGGTGTAGTAGCCCCAGCTGTTGGCCTCGGGGTGCTTGTCGCTCTTCACCTTGAGTTCGAGGAGCAGCTGGTTCTGCTTGTTGTACGCCATCTCGCGTACGAGGTTCTCCAGCCAGGGCGTCGAGATGTGGATGTAGCAGGCGCAGACGCCCACCCCGCGCTCCTTGTACCGGGGCACGTCGACCGTGCGTCCGGCAGGTACGCGGTCGCTCTGGGCCAGGAGCTGGAGCAGGGTGCGGGTGCCGTAGAAGGCACCGGTCCCCGTCGCGCCGGTGATCTCCAGGCGTTCGCCCGCGCGGAGTTCGTACCCTTCGGCGCCGAGGGGTTCGCGTGCGGGAGCGACGTCGATCACGATGTCGCCGTCGCGCGGGGCGCCGCCGGTGACCGGCACCCGGCCCTCGCTCGCCGCGCGCAGATCGTCGGCGAGGGTGCGGGCGACCTCGCGCGCCGCCTGCCCGTGCGCGACGAGCCGGGTGCCCGGGCCGTAGGTGTA
>NZ_BAAAUG010000199.1:0-20477 GCF_039533825.1 Streptomyces rectiviolaceus | reverse complement strand
CGCGGGTGCGCCGTGGTCGGAGCCGGCGGAGCAGGCGTATGCCGAGCCGCAGCAGCCGCAGCCGCACGTCGAGCAGCCGCAGCCGCAGCGTCACGAGCCCGTCGCGCCCCCGGAAGCGTTCGTCCCCGAGCCGCCGGTCGCTCCTGAGATGCACGTGGTGCCCGAGGTGCCCGTGGCACCCGAGGTGCCCGACGTCCCCGCAGAGCCAGAGCCGGAGCCAGAGCCGGAGCCCGAAGCCGAGATCGAGGCCGAAGCGGACACCGCGGCCGAAGCGGACACCGACGCCGAGACCGAGGCTGACGCCGACCCCGACGCCGACCCTGACCCCGAGCCCGAAGCGGCGGCCACCACCGCCCCCCTCTCCGACGAACACCCCCTCTGCTCCTACGTCCTGCGCGTCAACGGCGCCGACCGCCCCGTCACCGACGCCTGGATCGGCGAGTCCCTCCTCTACGTCCTGCGCGAGCGCCTCGGCCTCGCGGGCGCCAAGGACGGCTGCTCGCAGGGCGAGTGCGGTGCCTGCAACGTCCAGGTGGACGGCCGTCTCGTCGCCTCCTGCCTGGTGCCCGCGGCCACCGCCGCCGGGAGCGAGGTGCGCACCGTCGAGGGCCTGGCCGTCGACGGCAGACCCTCCGACGTGCAGCGGGCGCTCGCCGCCTGCGGTGCCGTCCAGTGCGGCTTCTGCGTACCGGGCATGGCGATGACCCTGCACGACCTGCTCGAAGGCAACCCCGCCCCGTCCGACCTGGAGACCCGCCGCGCCCTGTGCGGCAACCTCTGCCGCTGCTCCGGCTACCGCGGCGTGCTCGACGCCGTGCAGGAAGTGGTCGCCGAGCGCGAGGCGTCCGCGGCCGCCACCGAGTCGACGGCCCACGGCGACATGACGGGCGAGGCGCGCATTCCGCACCAGGCGGGACCCGGCGCCGGAGGCGTCAACCCGGCGGCGCAGGACGGAACGTACGAAGGACCGTACGGCCAGGACGGAGGCCAGGCGTGAGCAACGAAGCCGCGGGGAACGGGAACACCGCGACCGCAGTGGATCCGCAGCCCGGCCCCGAGCCGCTGCCGCACGGCATCGGCGCATCGCTGCCGTCCGCCGAGGCCCGCGCCAAGACGGAGGGCACGTTCCCCTACGCGTCCGATCTGTGGGCGGAGGGGCTGCTCTGGGCGGCCGTCCTGCGCTCGCCGCACGCGCACGCGCGCATCGTCTCGATCGACACGTCCCAGGCGCGCGAGATGCCGGGCGTGCGGTCCGTCGTCACGCACGAGGACGTGCCCGGCGATGCGCTGCACGGCCGCAAGACCGCGGACCGCCCGGTCTTCGCCTCCGATGTCGTACGCCACCACGGCGAGGCCATCGCCGCCGTGGCCGCCGACCACCCCGACACGGCGCGGATGGCCGCCGCGGCCATCTTCGTCGAGTACGAGCTGATGGAGCCGGTCACCGATCCGGAGAAGGCCTTCGCGGCCGAACCCCTGCACCCCGACGGCAACTTGATCCGGCACATCCCGCTGCGGCACGGCGACCCGGAGGCGGCGGGCGAGCTCGTCGTCGAGGGCCTCTACCGCATCGGCCGCCAGGATCCCGCGCCGATCGGTGCGGAGGCGGGTCTGGCCGTGCCCCGCCCCGACGGGGGCGTGGAGCTGTACATCGCCTCCACCGACCCGCACACCGACCGCGACATGGCCGCGGCCTGCTACGGCATCGACCCGGACGTCGTGAAGGTCGTCGTGACCGGCGTCCCCGGCGCGACCGCCGACCGCGAGGACGCCAGCTTCCACCTGCCGCTCGGCCTGCTCGCGCTGACGACGGGCTGCCCGGTGAAGCTGACGGCGACCCGCGAGGAGTCCTTCCTGGGCCACGCCCACCGCCACCCCACTCTCCTGCGCTACCGCCATCACGCGGACGCCGAGGGCAAGTTGGTGAAGGTGGAGGCGCAGGTCCTGCTCGACGCGGGCGCGTACGCGGACACGTCGTCGGACGCGCTCGCCGCGGCCGTCTCCTTCGCCTGCGGCCCGTACGTCGTCCCGAACGCCTTCATCGAGGGCTGGGCGGTCCGCACGAACAACCCGCCTTCCGGGCATGTCCGGGGCGAGGGCGCCATGCAGGTGTGCGCGGCGTACGAAGCCCAAATGGACAAGATCGCCAAGAAGTTGGGCATCGACCCGGCGGAGCTGCGGCTGCGCAACGCGATGGCCACGGGCGACATCCTGCCCACCGGACAGACGGTGACGTGCCCGGCCCCGGTGGCCGAACTCCTCGCCGCCGTACGGGACTTCCCCCTCCCCGAGCTGCCCAAGGACACCCCCGAGGACGAGTGGCTGCTGCCAGGCGGCCCCGAGGGCGCGGGCGAACCGGCGGCCATCCGGCGGGGCGTGGGCTACGGCCTCGGCATGGTCCAACTCCTGGGCGCCGAAGGCACGGACGAGGTCTCCACGGCCACGGTGAAGGTCCACGACGGCATCGCGACCGTCATCTGCGCGGCGGTCGAGACGGGCCAGGGCTTCTCCACGCTCGCCCGCCAGATCGTCCAGGAGACCCTTGGCATCGACGACGTCCGCGTGGCCCCGGTCGACACGGACCAGCCTCCAGCAGGCCCGAGCTGCCACGGCCGCCACACATGGGTGTCGGGCGGCGCGGTGGAGCGCGCGGCGAAGATGGTCCGCACGCAGCTCCTCCAGCCCCTGGCCCACAAGTTCGGTATGTCGACCGAGCTGCTCCAGATCACCGACGGCAAGATCACCTCGTACGACGGCGTGCTGAGCACGACGGTGACGGAGGCGATGGACGGCAAGGAACTGTGGGCCACGGCTCAGTGCCGCCCGCACCCCACCGAGCCTCTCGACGAGGCGGGCCAGGGCGACGCGTTCGTAGGGATGGCGTTCTGCGCGATCCGCGCAGTGGTCGACGTCGACATCGAGATCGGTTCGATCCGGGTAGTGGAGCTGGCGGTCGCCCAGGACGTGGGCCGCATCCTGAACCCGACCCAGCTGAAGGTACGTATCGAGGCGGGCGTCACGCAGGGAGTCGGCGCGGCGCTGACGGAGAACCTCCGTACGCCGCGCGGCCTGGTCCGCCACCCCGACCTCACGGGCTACGCGCTCCCGACCGCCCTTGACACCCCGGACATCCGCCTCGTGAAGCTGGTGGAGGAGCGGGACGTCGTGGCGCCCTTCGGCGCGAAGGCGGCGAGCGCGGTGCCGGTCGTGACGACTCCGGCGGCGGTGGCGTCGGCGGTTCGCGCGGCGACGGGGCGGCCGGTGAACAGGTTGCCGATCCGCCCGCAGGCAGCGGTGGCGACGTGACCTCGGCTCCGCTGAGCGGGGTCGTCGTCATCACCGGCATCATGGCCTCGGGCAAGTCCACGGTGGCGCAGGCCCTCGCCGAGCGGCTGCCGCGCGCGGCGCACGTGCGGGGTGATGTCTTCCGCCGGATGATCGTGTCGGGCGGCCAGGAGTACGAGCCCGGCGCGTCGGACGAGGCCGCGGCCCAACTCCGGCTGCGGTACGGCCTGTCGGCGTCCACGGCCGACGCGTACGCGGCCGCCGGCTTCGTCGCGGTGGTCCAGGACGTCATCCTGGGCGAGGAGTTGAAGACGTACGTGGATCTGCTGCGTACGCGCCCGGTACACGTGGTCGTGCTCGCTCCGAGGCCGGAGTCTGTCGCCGCGCGGGAGGCCGGTCGCGGAAAGACCGGCTACGGCGCATGGACGGTGGAGGACCTGGACACGGGCCTGCGGTCCACGACCCCGAGGATCGGGCTCTGGCTGGACAGCAGTGACCTGACGGTCGACGAGACGGTGGACGCGATTCTCGCGGGGCTCGACGAGGCGCGGGTCTAGCCCCTCGCAACGCATCGAGGGGCGGCCCCGGACGGGACCACCCCTCGATCGCTGGAGGCCGTGGCGGGAATCGAACCCGCGTTACTGGATTTGCAGTCCAGCCCCTAAGCCACTCGGGCACACGGCCAAGTTCGGTTCCACACGTCGAACTCGACACCCCGAACGTAGACGTCTGCCGTTGGCCCGTTCAAGGGATTCGCCCGGCCCGCAACGGGACTGCCACACCCCGTTCATGAACCTGCTCAGGACGGCAGGTCCGGCAAGAGCCCCAGCTGCCCGAGGAAATCCATCTGATCGAAGTAGAGCCGATAGCTGACGATCTGACCGTCCTCGACCGTGGCTGTGTCGCACCCCCGGAGCCTGACCTCTTTCCCGGTCGCCGGCAGAGTCTCCCCCGAGGGCAAGACCACCGGGCCGGTGTTCGTTCCGCTGAGGAACCCCTCGTCGATCGCCGTGTTCCCCGCCTCGTGCTTGTACTCGGACTCGAATGTGGCGTCCGGTACCGCCTCCACCAGCTCGAGAAGGTACTCGACGATGTTCTCCCGTCCCCGGATCTCGCCTTGGTCCGGCGTGACGGCGAGCGCATCAGATGCGAAGCACTCTGCGATGGTTCTGGCCTTGGAATCCCCGGTTCCGGTGAGCGCCTCGGTGAATTGGTCCATGACCTCGCGCGCGTTTCCCATGATCGGCCTCCCGGTCCCATGGGGGCGATACCCCTCTCAATTTTCCCACAAAAGGGCATAAAACGGCCCTGCTGGGGTACGGCGTTATGCGGCCCCGGCAAGGGTGGATGCGGTGCAGTCGCGGCAGCGGCCCGGCCTTGGGGCGCGGAAGGCCCGGTCGCAGTGGTCGCAGTTCTGGAGGGGGTCCGTGTACGCGGTCACCGACGAGCTGGACGGTGAGTACGACGACAGTCCGGCCGGATACGAGAGCGGCTACGGCAGTGGCTATGAGGGGCGCATAGAGCGCGCCATGGAGGCCACCGGTGAGGGTCCGGCCCATGCGAACGGACTTCGCGTTCACGAGATGCCCGACGACCGCTACGAAGTCAGCACCGCCCACACCAAGGACGTCTACTGCATGCACGTCTCGCGCACGGACCACCTGGTGAGCGCCGAGGTCACCGACGGCACCTGCTGATCCACGGGGGAGCCGGAGGCGTACGACCAAGGGACCAGAAGGTCACCGACTCCGGACAGGGGTCACCGGCCGCTACGCCCCTTACGCTGGCCTGCATGGCCGCCCTGGACCCCGGTGACACCGACGTCACCCACGACGCACCGATATCGCCGTCCGAGGAGTCCGGGGGTGGAGTCCTGCGCGCCCCCTATCGGGCGCTCAGTCTCGGCATCGTCTCCGTGGTTCTGCTCATCGCCTTCGAGGCGACCGCCGTCGGGACCGCGATGCCGGTGGCGGCCCGGGAGCTGGACGGGGTTTCCCTCTACGCCTTCGGCTTCTCCGCGTACTTCACCACCAGCCTCTTCGGCATGGTGCTCTCCGGGCAGTGGGCCGACCGGCGTGGGCCACTCGGGCCGCTCGCCACCGGGATCGGCGCCTTCGCGGCGGGGCTGCTGCTCTCCGGGACCGCCGGGGCCATGTGGATGTTCATCCTGGGCCGTGCAGTGCAGGGGCTCGGCGGTGGGCTCGTCATCGTCGCGCTGTACGTCGTCGTCAGCCGGGCCTATCCGGAGCATCTGCGTCCGTCCATCCTGGCGGCGTTCGCGGCCAGTTGGGTCGTGCCGTCCGTGGTCGGGCCGCTGGTCGCCGGGACGGTCACCGAGCACCTCGGGTGGCGGTGGGTCTTCGTCGGGATTCCCGTCCTCGTCCTGGGGCCGCTCGCCCTCGCGCTGCCTGCCATTCGCCGCACCGCCTCCGGGCCCGTTGATCCGTCCGCGCCCGTCGAAGCGTTCGACCGGCGGCGTGTGCGGCTCGCGCTCGGGATCTCGCTGGGGGCCGGGCTCCTCCAGTACGCCGGGCAGGATCTGCGCTGGCTCTCGCTGCTGCCCGCAGTGCTGGGCGCCGTCGTCCTCGTGCCCGCCGTCCTCGGGCTGCTGCCGCGCGGGACGTACCGGGCCGTCCGGGGGCTGCCCTCCGTCGTGCTGCTGCGGGGCATCGCCGCCGGGTCCTTCATCGCCGCCGAGTCCTTCGTGCCGCTGATGCTGGTCACCCAGCGCGGGCTCTCGCCGACCATGGCGGGGCTCTCGCTCGCCGTGGGCGGTGCGACCTGGGCGTTCGGGTCGTTCGTACAGTCGCGGCCTGCCATGGAGCCGCACCGGACGTGGCTCATGGTCGTCGGGATGCTCCTGGTCGCCGCCGCCATCGCCACCGCGCCCACGGTCCTGATCGATGCCGTGCCCGTCTGGATCGTGGCGGTGGCCTGGGCCTTCGGATGCCTCGGCATGGGTACGGTGATCGGCTCGACGAGCGTGCTGCTCCTGCGCCTCTCTCCCCCGAAGGACGCGGGCTCGAACTCCGCGGCCCTGCAGATCTCCGACGGCCTCTCCAATGCCCTGCTCCTGGCCGCCGGAGGCGCCGCCTTCGCCGCGTTGGGTGGGGGCATGGTCGGCGCGCACAGCGCCGCCGAGGCGAGCGGGTCCCACCCGGGGGCCTTCGTCGCCGTCTTCCTGCCGATGGCGGCGGTCGCGCTGGTGGGGGCTTGGGTGGCTACGCGGATGCGGGCGGAATCCCGGTGACACCGAGTGGTACCACGCGGTACCGTTGACGCATGGCTGGACTGAACCTGCGATTCACGGACGAAGAGCTCGACGCCCTGCGTGAGCGTGCGGCGGCAGAGGGGAGCAGCATGCAGACGTTCGCGCACGACGCGGTGATCGCCGCCATAAACGAGCACGCGCGGCTCTTCAACGAGGCCGCCGACCACGTGCTGAAGGCGAGCGCGGAACTGAACCGGAGGCTCGCCTGATGCACTACCTCACTCTGCCCGAGTTGCTGAACCTCGCTAAGCGGCTCGGTGCGGACGAGGTGCGCGACTACGGTCTTCTTGGCTCGGCCCTGGCGCGCCCCCAGTCGAGCGTGTTCGGGCAGGACGCCTACCCGGACGTATGGGAGAAGGCCGCGGCGTTGATGGAGTCCCTGGCCCGCAACCATGCCCTCGTCGACGGCAACAAGCGCATCGCCTGGTACGCGACCTGGGTCTTCCTGCACATGAATGGGCACCCTCTGGACGCGGACTTCGACGTGGACGAGGCCGAGAAATTCGTACTTGACGTCTGCCAGGGCGCCCTGGACGTCCCGAAGACCGCCGCCCAGTTGCCGCGCTTCGCACGCTGACTCGGTCCGCCCTGTGACGTGAATCCCACCCACGGGCGTCCCGGCGTCGTCCGCGTGTTGACGCCGGGGGTCCGCCGGTAGGGTGGCCCGGTTGTCATACGTAGCCGAGCCGCCCGACCCAGACCACGGAGACCGTGACTACCACCGCCGCCTCAGCGTCCTCCGCCTCCCACCACCTCTCTCCCGCCTTCCCCGGCCGCGCCCCCTGGGGCACCGCCAACAAGCTGCGTGCCTGGCAGCAGGGGGCGATGGAGCGGTATCTCCAGGAGCAGCCGCGTGACTTTCTCGCCGTCGCGACACCCGGCGCCGGCAAGACGACCTTCGCGCTGACGCTCGCGTCCTGGCTGCTGCACCACCATGTCGTGCAGCAGGTGACGGTGGTCGCGCCGACCGAGCACCTGAAGAAGCAGTGGGCGGAGGCCGCGGCCAAGATAGGGATCAAGCTGGACCCGGAGTACAGCGCGGGGCCGCTCAGCAAGGAGTACCAGGGCGTCGCCATCACGTACGCCGGTGTGGGCGTGCGGCCCATGCTGCACCGCAACCGCGTCGAGCAGCGCAAGACGCTCGTCATCCTCGACGAGATCCACCACGCCGGTGACTCGAAGTCGTGGGGCGAGGCCTGCCTCGAGGCCTTCGAGCCCGCGACGCGGCGCCTCGCGCTCACCGGTACGCCGTTCAGGTCCGACACCAATCCGATCCCCTTCGTCGCGTACGAAGAAGGGAACGACGGCATCCGGCGGTCCGCCGCCGACTACACGTACGGATACGGGAGCGCGCTCGGCGACGGCGTCGTGCGGCCCGTCATCTTTCTTTCCTACTCCGGCAACATGCGCTGGCGCACGAAAGCCGGTGACGAGATCGCCGCGCGGCTCGGTGAGCCGATGACCAAGGACGCCATTTCGCAGGCGTGGCGGACGGCCCTGGACGCGCGCGGCGAGTGGATGCCGAATGTTCTCAAGGCCGCCGACCAGCGGCTCACCGAGGTCAGGAAGGCCATCCCGGATGCGGGCGGGCTCGTGATCGCCTCGGATCAGGACTCCGCCCGCTCGTACGCCAAGCTGATCCGCGAGCTCACCGGGGAGAAGGCCACGGTCGTCCTCTCCGACGACACGGGCGCCTCGAAGCGGATCGACGACTTCACCGCGAGCAACGACCGGTGGATGGTCGCGGTCCGGATGGTCTCCGAGGGCGTCGACGTGCCGCGCCTCGCGGTGGGTGTGTACGCGACCACCATTTCCACCCCCCTCTTCTTCGCGCAGGCCGTCGGACGCTTCGTGCGTTCCCGGCGGCGCGGCGAGACCGC
Source organism: Streptomyces rectiviolaceus (assembly GCF_039533825.1). Lineage (NCBI taxonomy): Bacteria > Bacillati > Actinomycetota > Actinomycetes > Kitasatosporales > Streptomycetaceae > Streptomyces > Streptomyces rectiviolaceus. Next base: position 12,041 of record NZ_BAAAUG010000199.1, on the reverse strand, counting down.
GTCCGTCTTCCTGCCCACCGTCCCCGACCTCCTCGGCCACGCCAACGAGATGGAGGTCGAGCGCGACCACGTCCTCGACAAGCCGAAGAAGGACGGGGAAGAGGACCCGTACGCCGAGTCCGAGCAGGAGATGGACGAGGCGAACAAGGAGCAGGACGAGGACACCGGCGAGCAGGAGCAGTTCTCCTTCGAGGCTCTTGAGTCCGATGCCGTGTTCGACCGGGTGCTCTTCGATGGTGCCGAGTTCGGGATGCAGGCCCACCCGGGGAGCGAGGAGGAGCAGGACTATCTGGGCATCCCCGGTCTCCTCGAACCCGACCAGGTGCAGATGCTGCTCCAGAAGCGGCAGGCACGGCAGATCGCGCACGGCAAGAAGCGGCCCGACGAGGAAGCCGATCTTCTCGAACTGCCCGCCGAGCGGCGGCCCGTGGTCTCCCACAAGGAAATGCTCGAACTGCGCAAGCAGCTCAACACGATGGTCGGCGCGTACTCCCACCAGAGCGGGAAGCCGCACGGCGTGATCCACACTGAGCTGCGGCGCACCTGCGGCGGGCCGCCGAGCGCGGAGGCCACCGCAGGACAGCTGCGGCAGCGGATCGCGAAGGTCGGGGAGTGGGCCACCCGCATGAAGTAGGGCGGGCCTCTCCGGTGCGGGGATGACCGGCTTGGGGACTGACCCGCGCCGGGATGACCGGCGCGGGGGAGGAGGGGCGCGTTCCAAGTGCGGATTCCTTGTGCGGGAGTCGTGCACACCCCTGTCCGCGTGCCCCGCGTATGGGGCATTGCGCCCCTAACAACCGGCCTCGTGCCCGGATTCTGGACGGAGTCTTCCGCTGAGCGGGACGGCCTCGCTAATGTCCCCGCAACGTACACGCCCCGTGGCAGCGCCGCCGCGGAGCGCAGCCGGAGTTCCGACCGGCGGCCTCTGACGCGCGTCGCCCACGGGACCGGCGACGCAACCGCCGCGTAAAGGGGCCGTCGACCCTCACCTAAGGAGTGGGCGTCGTGACCGCGGAGACTTCCCAGACGCTCGACCGAGGACTGCGTGTCCTCAAGCTGTTGGCCGACACCGATCACGGGCTCACCGTCACCGAGCTGTCGAACAAGCTCGGTGTGAACCGCACCGTGGTGTACCGCCTCCTCGCCACCCTGGAGCAGCATGCCCTGGTCCGCCGTGACCTGGGCGGCCGGGCCAGGGTCGGCCTGGGGGTGCTCCGCCTCGGCCGCCAGGTGCATCCGCTGGTGCGCGAGGCCGCGCTGCCCGCTCTTCGCTCCCTCGCCGAGGACATAGGCGCGACGGCGCACCTGACGCTGGTCGACGGCACCGAGGCCCTCGCCATCGCCGTCGTCGAACCGACCTGGACGGATTACCACGTGGCCTACCGCACCGGCTTCCGGCACCCCCTGGACCGGGGCGCAGCGGGCCGCGCCATCCTCGCAGCCCGGCAGGGGCTCGCCACCGACCCCGGCTACGCGCTGACGCACGGCGAGCTGGAGGCGGGGGCGAGTGGGGCGGCGGCGCCTCTGGTCGGCGTGACCGGCATAGAGGGGAGCGTGGGCGTCGTCATGCTGTCGGACTCCGTGCCGGAGCGGGTGGGGCCGCGGGTGGTGGACGCGGCCCGCGAAGTAGCTGACGCGTTGCGCTGAGCCCTGTCCGCTGATCCGGTCATGGAACCGGTCACGTTAGATTGACCCCGTGTTCTCCCTCTCTCGCCTCACGCGCCCCAAGGCCCTCGCCGTCTGTGCTGCCCCCGTGGTCGCCCTGCTCGCCGTCACGGCCCTGGCGCCGTTGCCGTTCGCCGTGGCCCAGCCGGGGTCGACGGCGAACGTACTGGGTGAGAGCGAGGGCAAGCGGGTCATCACGATCAGCGGTGCGCCCACCCGGGAGACGAGCGGGCAGCTGCGGATGACGACGATCGTGGCCACCGGGCCCGACACGGACGTGAGCCTGAGCGACGTGGTGGACGGCTGGTTCCGCACGGACCGTTCCGTGATGCCCAAGGACTCGGTGTACCCCACCGGCGACAACGTGAAGGAAGTCGAGAAGCACAACCTCGGCGACATGAAGAAGTCGCAGGACACGGCCACGGAGGCGGCGCTCGCCTACCTCGAGGCCAACGGGGTGGACGGCACGGACAAGGTGAAGGTCAAGGTCGACCTCGGCAAGATCGGGGGCCCCAGCGCGGGCCTCTTCCTCTCGCTCGGCGTCATCGACCTGATCGACGGCAATGGAAGCGGAGGGGACCTGACGGGCGGCCGGAAGATCGCGGGCACCGGCACGATCTCCGACGACGGCAAGGTCGGCCCGGTCGGCGGCGTCTCGATGAAGACACAGGCCGCGAAGCGGGACGGCGCGAGCGTCTTCCTGGTCCCGAAGGCGGAGTGCTCGGACGCCGAGGCGGAGCTGCCGAAGGGGCTTCAGCTGATCCCGGTCACGACACTGAAGGAAACGGTTGACGCGTTGCGTTCCCTGGAGCGGGGCGAGAAGGTTCCGAGCTGCTGACCAGGCGGAGTCCTAACTCCACCATGGTCCAGCCGAGTTGAGTACGTAGGTGGGGGCGGCTATTCCGTAAGGGTGCCGCTTGGTGGAGTTCGGCGGCGCGGGTGCGGTGCAGCACGAGGTGTACGTCGGGGTGCATGGCTGAGGCCTCTCACTCGGTGTAGTGCGTCGGGAAGATGTGGGTGTGCAGGCGCACCCTCGCGGAGTCCGGGGTGTTCTCGTCGACCGCCAACGGGCGGTAGCTCTCGATGAGTTCGGTGATCCTGCCGTTCAGTTCGGCGGTGATCTCGGGCGTTAGGCGCAGGGTGTAGTCGCTGATGTCGGCGCTCTCCGTCCACTCCGGGGACCAGTCGTGCTGCGTGCCGATCCAGGTGGAGAGTTCCGAGGCGTGGAAGGCCGCCACCTCGTGGAGGTAGACGGCGACCGCGCCGCGCACCGTCGGGTCCGGGTCGGCCATGAGCGACTCGTCGAGGCGTGTGCCTTGGTGCGTCGACTGCCACCAGCGTTCGCGTCCCTTGCCCCGCCCCGGCGCGTCCTCGACGAAGCCGTGCGCGGCGAGCTGGCGCAGGTGGTAACTCGTCGCGCCGCTGGACTCGCCCAGGCGGTCCGCCAGTTGGGATGCGGTGGCCGGGCCCTGCTTCCGCAGCGAGGTGAGCAGCTGGATGCGCAGGGGATGGGCCAGGCCCCGCAGGGAGTGAGGGGTGAGGGTGTGGATCTTGCGGCTCTCGGGATCTGTCGTGCCGTCCGTCATGCCTCAACCGTAGACATGCAAAGACTCCGTTGCAACCCTTTCTTTGCAACGGAGTCTTTGCATGCCCGGATCTCGCTACTCCGGCACTTCCTCCCGCGCGAATGCCTCCCGCAGCGCGTCGGCGATCACGACGCTGACGGCGACGCCTCTGCGCGCAGCCCGCAACTCGGCTTCCTGGAGCAGGTCTTCAGGGAGATCGACCGTGATTCTCATGCGGCCCACCGTAGGTCCGGCGCACCCTGGCAGGGCAGGGTGAATTCGGGCGTCACTCCTTGACGAACCCCTCCTGCACCATCCACTCCAACGCCACCGCATGCGGATCCTGACCCTCCACGTCCACCTTGGAGTTCAGCTCCTGGGCCACCGTGTTGTTGAGCTTCTTCGTGATGGGGGCCAGGACCTCCGCCATCTCCGGGTGCTCCTTCAGCGCCTTGCTGTTGATTTCCGGGGCGGCGTTGTAGTTCGGGAAGAAGTGCTTGTCGTCCTCCATCACCGACAGGTTCATCGCCTTGATGCGGCCGTCGGTGGTGAAGACCTCGCCGAACGTGCACGACCCCTTGGAGACCTGGGTGTAGATGATCCCGGTGTCCATCTTGGTGATGTTGGAGTTGGGGATCTTCATCCCGTACTCCTTCTGCATGCCCGGCAGACCGTCCTCGCGCGAGGAGAACTCGCTCTCCACGCACAGCGTGACCGCCTTCGGGTCCGACTTCGACAGGGCCGCCACGTCGGAGAGGGTCTTCGTCTTGTACTTGGCCTCGTTCTTCTGGTTGATGGCAAGGGCGTAGGTGTTGTTGAGCTCCGCGGGCGGCAGCCAGGTGATGCCGTTCTTCTTGTCCGCGTCACGCACCGCCGCCCACTGCTTCTGCGGGTCGTCGATGGGATCGGAGTTGCCGAGGTACGTGATCCAGGCGGTGCCCGTGTACTCGTACATGGCATCCGCGTCACCGCCCTTGACGGCCTCGCGGGCGCCGATCGAGCCCTGGATGCCCGTCCGGTCAAGGACGTCCGCGCCGGCCGCCTCGAAGGCGATGCCCATGATCGCGCCGAGGATCAGCTGCTCGGTGAACTCCTTGGATGTCACGGTGAGGTCGGCGCCCTTCAGGGGAAGACCCTTGCCGATCGTGCCGGGCTTGACGTCGTCCACCATCGGGCTGCCGCTGGTGAGGCCGCAGCTCACGAGCAGGGCCGCGCCCACCACGCCCACGGCCGCCGTACGCAATGTCATCCTCGTACTGGTACTCGTACTTGTACTGGTACTCGTCCTCATGATCCTGCCTCCAAGCCGCGCGGACGCAGGAACAGTTCGGCCAGGGAGGCCAGCCAGTCCACGAGGAGCGCGAGCGCGATCGTCAGGATCGAGCCGAGCATGAGCACCGGCATCCGCTGGTTGGTGATCCCGGTGGTGATGAGGTCGCCGAGTCCGCCGCCACCGCCGAACGTGGCGAGCGTCGCCGTGCCGACGTTCAGGACGAGCGCGGTACGCACACCCGCGAGGATCAGCGGTACGGCCAGCGGGAGTTCGACCTTGCCGAGGACCCCCCACGTCGACATGCCGATGCCTCGCGCGGCCTCAAGGAGCGTCGGGTCGTTGGCGTTCAGGCCCGCGATCGTGTTGGAGAGGACAGGCAGGACGGCGTAGATGATGATGCCGATCAGGGCCGCCTTCTCGCCGATGCCGATCCAGATCACCAGGAGGGCGAGGAGGCCGATCGCCGGTGTCGCCTGGCCGATGTTGGCCAGGGCCATCGCCGGGGGTGCCCCCTTGCGGAGCTTCTTGCGGGTCAGCAGGATGCCCAGCGGGATCGCGATGATCAGTACGAAGAAGGTGGAGATGGCCGTCAGCTGGATGTGCTGGCGGAGCCTGAGCCACACATTGCCGTCCGCCAGGGCGTTCTTCGAGATCGAGTCCAGGTCGGCCTGCTCGAACCACCACCAGGTGAGCAGCAGGACGAGCGCCAGGAACGCGGGCAGGATCGTGAGCTTCTGCCAGCCGATCCGCCGTGCCCGGCCCGTGGCCACGGCCGCCGCCGCCGAGGGCGGGGGCTCCGGCTCCGCCTCGCCCGTGTCACGGAAGTGATGGCCCTTGACCTCGTGCTCGCCTTCGGGCCGGGGGTCGGGCCCGTCGTCGGGCGATGGCTTGCGGTCGGGGATCCGGGGGTTGCTCCCGGGGATGCCTGTCACGCCTTCGCCGCCCCTCCTCCGTCGCCCTCCTGCTCGTGGTGGGTCAACTCGGCACGCTGTTCCTGCAGTTCATGCTGGTGCTCCACGGCATCGAGCCGGTCGGCCTCCAGCATCTCGTGGACCGAGTTCATCAGCGTCTCCATGTCCACGACGCCGGTGAACTCACCGCGCCGCCCGGTGACCGCGACCCGCCCCGCGTTGTCCGTGAGGACCGCTTCGAGCGCGTCGCGCAGGGTGGCGTCGCGGGTGACCGTGTCGTGGACGAGGGTGCCCGCGCGGGCCAGCGAGCCCTTGGCGCGCATCAGATCACCGCGCCGCAGCCACTTGTAGGGGCGGCGGCGTTTGTCGAGGAGCAGCAGTTCGTTCGTGCCGCTGGCCCGCAGCTTGTCGAAGATGGTCTGGAGCGGGTCGTCGACGGTCACCGTCGCGAAGTCGGCGATCTCCACGTCGCGTACGCGGGTGAGGTTGAGCCGCTTCAGGGCCGCGCCCGCGCCCACGAAACCGGAGACGAAGTCGTCGGCGGGGTTGGTGAGGATGGCCTCCGGGGTGTCGAACTGCGCGATGTGCGAGCGCTCCCGAAGGACCGCGATGCGGTCGCCGAGCTTGATGGCCTCGTCGAAGTCGTGCGTGACGAAGACGATCGTCTTGTGCAGCTCGTGCTGGAGCCGGATCAGCTCGTCCTGGAGGTGGTCGCGGGTGATCGGGTCGACCGCGCCGAACGGCTCGTCCATCAGGAGGACGGGCGGGTCGGCCGCCAACGCCCTTGCCACGCCCACGCGTTGCTGCTGGCCGCCGGAGAGCTGACGCGGATAGCGGCCGTGGAACTCCGCCGGGTCGAGCCCGACGAGGTCGAGCATCTCCTCCACCCGGGACTTGATCCTCGACTTCCCCCAGCCGATCATCTTCGGCACGAGGGCGATGTTCTGGGCGACCGTCATGTGCGGGAAGAGGCCGGACGACTGGATCGCGTAGCCGATCTTCCGGCGCAGCTTCACCGGGTCCATGTCGGTGACGTCCTCGCCGCCGATGCGGATACGGCCGCTGGTCGGCTCGATGAGCCGGTTGATCATCTTCAGCGTGGTCGACTTACCGCAGCCCGAAGGGCCGACGAGGATGACGATCTCGCCCGCCTTGATCTCCATGTTGACGCTGTCCACCGCGGGGTCGCCGCTGCCCGCGTACCGCTTGGTGAGGTTCTCCAGCTCGATCGTCGCGCCCGTGGTGGCGTTCGGGGCCGCCGCGCCATCGGCCGTCGCCCCGTCGGTGGAAGTCGCGGTGGTCTCAGACACGGACTCGGACACGGACTCAGACACGGATACCCCTCGAGATGGTCAGGCGGCCGATCAGGACGTACACGGCGTCGAAGAGCAGCGCCAGGATGATGATCCCGAGCGTGCCCGCGAGCACCTGGTTCAGCGCGTTCTTGCTGCCGAGCGAGGCGATGCCGCGGAAGATCTCGTTGCCGAGGCCGGGCCCGGACGCGTACGCGGCGATGGCCGCGATGCCCATCAGCATCTGCGTGGAGACGCGGATGCCGGTCAGGATCGGCGGCCAGGCGATCGGGAGTTCCACCTTCACCAGGCGTGCGGCACGCGACATCCCGATGCCCTTCGCCGCGTCGACAAGCGAGGGATCCACGCCGCGCAGGCCGACGATGGCGTTGCGCACGATGGGGAGCAGGCCGTAGAGGGTCAGCGCGATGACCGTCGGTGCGACACCGAGGCCGACGACGGGGATCAGCAGACCGATCATGGCGAGCGACGGAATGGTCAGGATGGTGGAGGTCGCGGTCGTGGCCAGATTGCCCGCCCACTCGCTGCGGTACGTGATGACGCCGATCAGTACTCCGATGACGGTCGCCACGACCATGCACTGGAAGACCGCACTGGCGTGCTGGTACGCGTCCGTCAGCAACTGCTGGTGGCGGTTGCCGAGGTAGTCCCAGAAGTTCACTGAACTGCTCACCTCGCCCAGGCGCGGTTCAGACGGCGCCGGGAGTCTCCCGGCGCCCGCGTGCTGCGTACGTCGTGGGGTCGTACTGCGCTGTGTCCGTTCGACTGTTCAGCTGTGTTCGGTTCGGCTGTTCGTTTCCCTACCTACCCGCATCAGGTGTCTTCTGACGCCTGTTCGACCAGCGGGATGATCCGCAGCGGAACAGGGTTCTCCATGACGATCGCCGTGGAGGCCCGGACGATGCCATCAAAACCCACGACCCGGTCGATCACACGTTGGAGATCGGCGTTCGAACGGGCGACGAGGCGGCACTGCATGTCGCCGTGGCCGGTGATGGTGTGCAGTTCGAGCACCTCGGCGACCGTCGCCAAATGCGCCCGTACGTCGGCGCCCTGGCCCTGTTTGATCTCAAGCGTGGCGAAGGCGGTGACGGGGTAGCCGAGGGCGGCCGGGTCGACCTCCGGGCCGAAGCCGCGGATGACTCCGTTCGACTGAAGGCGGTCCATCCGGGCCTGCACGGTCCCGCGCGCGACACCGAGCCTGCGGGAGGCCTCCAGGACGCCGATGCGCGGCTCGCGGGCGAGCAGCACGATGAGCCTGCCGTCCAGATGATCGATCGCCATGGTGTGCTCATCTCCGCTTCCGAGGTGGTCATCATGTACAGATAGCCCGCTCATCCTGGCCCGTGGCTGAGCAGATTGCCCACCGAATACGCAAACTATTGCGCACCTTGCGATACGGCGGGAGCCTGCGGACATGGCAGCTACCGCGAACACCCAGCACACGGCCACCCCCCACATCGCGCGCGAGGCCGACCCCTTCCCGGTCAAGGGAATGGACGCCGTCGTCTTCGCCGTGGGCAACGCCAAGCAGGCGGCGCACTACTACTCCACGGCCTTCGGCATGAAACTCGTGGCGTACGCGGGCCCGGAGACAGGCAGCCGCGAGACCGCTTCGTACGTCCTCACGAACGGCGCGGCCCGCTTCGTCCTGACCTCCGTCATCAAGGCATCGACGGACTGGGGCCACTTCATCGAGGGCCACGTCGCCGAGCACGGCGACGGCGTCGTCGACCTCGCCATCGAGGTGCCGGACGCGCGCGCCGCGTACGCGTACGCCGTCGAGCACGGCGCCCGCGGCCTCACCGAGCCGTACGAGGTCAAGGACGAGCACGGCACGGTCGTGCTCGCCGCCATCGCGACGTACGGCAAGACCCGCCACACGCTCGTCGAGCGCACCGGCTACGACGGCCCCTACCTGCCCGGCTTCACGGCCGCCTCCCCGATCGTCGAGCCGCCGGCCAAGCGGACCTTCCAGGCGATCGACCACTGCGTCGGCAACGTCGAGCTCGGCAAGATGAACGAGTGGGTCGCCTTCTACAACAAGGTCATGGGCTTCACGAACATGAAGGAGTTCGTGGGCGACGACATCGCGACCGAGTACAGCGCGCTGATGTCGAAGGTCGTGGCCGATGGCACGTTGAAGGTGAAGTTCCCCATCAACGAGCCCGCCATCGCCAAGAAGAAGTCCCAGATCGACGAGTACCTCGAGTTCTACGGCGGCGCGGGCGTCCAGCACATCGCGCTCGCCACGAACGACATCGTGGAGTCCGTACGCACCATGCGCGCGGCCGGCGTCAAGTTCCTCGACACCCCGGACTCGTACTACGACACGCTCGGAGACTGGGCCGGCGAGACGCGAGTCCCCGTCGACACCCTGCGCGAGCTGAAGATCCTCGTGGACCGCGACGAGGACGGCTACCTGCTGCAGATCTTCACCAAGCCGGTCCAGGACCGCCCGACCGTCTTCTTCGAGATGATCGAGCGGCACGGCTCGATGGGCTTCGGCAAGGGCAACTTCAAGGCGCTGTTCGAGGCGATCGAGCGGGAGCAGGAGAAGCGCGGCAACCTCTAGGGGCCTCTGTGGCTGTGGAGGGCCGTCTCTGGAGTGCCGTCTCTGGGGGCGGCCCGAGGGATTGCTGGCTAGAGTGCGGGCATGGCCAGGATCAATGACGTCGGCGGGATGACGGGCTTCGGGCCCATCGACACCACCGACGACACGGAGCCCTTCCACGCGGACTGGGAGGCGCGGGTGTTCGCGCTCAACAGTGCGCTGGTGCGTGAAGGCGTCTACAACCTGGACGAGTTCAGGGACGCCGTCGAGACGATGCCGCCGGGGGAGTACCTGGCGGCGTCGTACTACGAGCGGTGGTTCCACGCGATCCGGGTGCTGCTGGTGCGCAAGGGCGTGGTGACGGCGGACGAGCTTCCGGGTGCTCCGGGTGGTCCGGATGCCTGACCGCTTCGTCGCGGGCGCGGAGGTCCGCACCGTCCACCACGACCCACCGCACCACACCCGCCTGCCGCGGTACGCCCGGGGCAAGCGGGGCGTGGTGATCGAGCCCGAGGGCAGGCACCCGCTGGCGGACGTCAGCGCGCAGGGGCGGGGGGACGCGCCCGTGGAGCAGGTGTACGCGGTGCGGTTCGCCGCGCGCGAGCTGTGGGGCGAGGGGGAGCACGGGGTGGTGCTCGACCTGTGGGAGAGCTACTTGGAACCGGAGGGCAACTGATGTCCGGTACGCACTCGGATGCGCTGATCTCTCGTCAAGTACGCGACCTGGAAGCGTTGTTGGAGGACCGGGGAATCGTCGCCGGACCGGCCCTCGACGAGGCCCTCGACGCGTTCCTCGCCGGGTCGTCCCCGCTGAACGGGGCGCGGGTGGTGGCGCGGGCGTGGACGGACCCGGCGTTCAAGGAGCGGCTTCTCGCGGACGGTACGTCGGCGGTGGCGGAGCTGGGTTATGCGGCGGGCGGGGTCCAGCCCCAGCGTCTTCGGGTGGTGGAGAACACCGCCCACACGCACAACGTCGTCGTCTGCACGCTCTGCTCCTGCTATCCGGTACGGCTCCTTGGCCCGTCCCCCAGCTGGTACAAGAGCGAGGCGTACCGCTCGCGCGTGGTGCGTGAACCGAGGGCGGTGCTTGCGGAGTTCGGCTTCGCCGTGCCCCTCGACACGGAGATCACGGTCTGGGACTCCAGTGCGGAGACCCGCTACATGGTCCTGCCCCGCCGCCCTCCGGCCACGGAGTCCCTCCGGGAGCCGGCCCTGACTGGCTTGATCACCCGCAACGCCCTGATCGGCACGGCCCCGCTGTAACTGGCCGCACGGCCTCAGCGCCCCCCCTGCTCGCCGCTCCGCGGCGGATGCTCCCCGCCCACCCACCCGATTACCCCGCAGGGCATCGGGTGCGTGGGCGGGAGATGTCTGGCGCGCAGCGGTGGTCCGTAGGGGGAGGTCAGGTTTGGGGGGAGGTGGTGCGGGGGGTTGGTTTTGGTTGGGCTTCCGAGGGGGGTCGGGGGGTGCTTGGCGGCGCTGCCTGCGGGGTGGGGGCGTACATTTCTTCTGGGCCGCCCTCTGGGGGGTCGCCCAGGGCGTTCATTGCCTCCTCGGCCTCCGGGGCCAGCAGTGGTGAGAAGTGGGGGTTCAGGCGGAGCGCCTCGCCGATGTGGCGCCGCGCAGCCCCGTACCTGCCGAGCTCCCGCTCGATCTCACCCCGGTGGTAAGCGAACACCGCGCTCCGCGGCCCCTTCTTCGTCGCCCGGGTCGCGTACTTCAGCGCCTCCTTCCCCTCACCGGCCCGATGCAACGCCCAGCCCAGCGCATCCGCCACCTCCGGACTGCCGTGGCGCTTGAACTCCTTCCGCAGACGGTCCACCGCCGCCTCCGCGTCCCCGTGGTCCGCCTCGAAAAGGCCGAGGATCCGTTCGTCGTTGACGCCGTTGAACCCCTCCTGCTTCACCCGGGCCCGCAGCACGTCGTACTGCGCCCGCGCGGCAGGGGCCAGCTTCAGCGACTCGTACAACTCGCCGAGCTCCAGGGCGTATCCCGGAGCAGGCTGCCTCACCAGCGCGCTCTGATAGGAACGCAGCGCCTCCGACGTACGGCCGAGTGCCGCAAGCGCGCGGCCCTTCCCGGCGAGGGAAGGGTGGTGGTCCGGGTCCGAGAGCAGCGCCGCCTCGTAGTAGCGCAACGCCTCCGACGGCTCGCCCCGCTCCCACGACAGCTCGCCCACCCGGTACAGGCACGCCGCCTTCGCCGCGGGCCCCTCCGCCAGCGCCGCGGCGTCCATCAGCTTCGATGCCGCGTCCTCGCGCCAGCCGCGGTCCCGGTAGACCTGCCCGGACAGGGCCATCACAGAGGCGCCCGAGTTCAGCTCCTGGAGCGTCTCCAGGGCCTTCCCCACGCCCTTCGCGTCACCCAGGCCGCTGTACGCGTCGATCAGTGCGGGATACGTCGACCACCGCTTCGGGGACAGTTTGACCGCGCTCTCCGCCCACTTCTTCGCCCCGCGGAAGTCATGCCGCGCGTTCGCGAGCACCGCCATGCCCGTCAGCGCCTGCGCGTTCCCCTCCGGCCGTGTCTTGAGCGACGTACGCAGCGCTTCCTCCGCCTTGGGGTAGTACGCGGAGTCCGCCGTCCGAAGCCCACGCTCGACGTAGGCGGCCCCGAGCACCGCCCACGACTGGTCGTCCCCGGGATGCTTGCGCACGTGCGCCTCCCGCTCCCCGATCAGCACGGTGAGATCGGGCAGCGCCGCCGGAGCCCCGGCACCCGCCGCCGCCATCGCCCGCCCGGCGGGCCCGAGGGCGGGCG
>NZ_BAAAUG010000198.1:12539-16162 GCF_039533825.1 Streptomyces rectiviolaceus | reverse complement strand
CACGCCGACCGCGTCGAGGCGGGCACCACGCGCCGCGTCGAGGTCGCCGTCACCCCGCCCAAGGACGCCGACCCCGGAGAGCAGCCGCTGACCGCGACGGCTCGCCACCGCTCGGCGGGCCAGGACCGCACCGCCACCCAGCGGATCGCGGTCGCCGTCATGCCTCCGGCGCCGACGGCCGACACCTGGGCGAGCGACATGGCGTGGCTCAAGTCGGCCAACGGCTACGGCCCCGCCGAACGCGACCGCAGCAACGGCGAGTCGGGCGCCGAGGACGGCCACACGCTGACCCTCGCCGGGAAGACGTACGAGAAGGGGCTCGGCACCCACGCCGACTCCGCGATCGAGGTCTACACAGGCGGCCAGTGCTCGAAGTTCACGGCCGACGTGGGCATCGACGACGAGATCAACGGCTACGGAGAGGTGGCCTTCTCGGTCGAGGCCGACGGCAAGGTGCTGTGGACCTCGCCCAGGGTGACGGGTGCCTCGGCGACCGTGCCGGTGGACGTCGACGTGAGCGGGGCGCGGCACGTCGAGCTGAAGGTGACCGACACGAACGGTTCCAAGAGCGGGGACCACGCGGACTGGGCAGCGGCGAAGTTCAGCTGCGCGTAGCCGAAGCCGTAGCCGGTCGTCGGCAGGGAGCGGCGCCGGGCGGGAAGGACTCCGCCCGGCGCCGCGGTCCGTCACCGCCCTCGCGTCACTTCGTGGTGATCACGATGGCCACGAGATAGGACGGGTTGGTGGTGTCGTAGTAGCCGATCACCTGCTGTCCGAAGGCGAAGGCCTCCTGGACCGCGTCGTGGGTCTGCTGACTCGGGTTGATGAACGCCTTCCAGGCGTTGTCGATCATCAGGTAGAGGACCGACGACTGGCCCGGCAGGGGCTGGATGACGTCCCAGAACGACATGGCGACGCCCGACGCGACCGCCTGGGTGGAGATCTCAGGTGCCTGCGCCTGCGGGACGTTCTCCTGGCCGAGCTGCTGGAGCAGCTGCTGGTAGGGCGGCCGCTGGCCGAGTTGCTGGAGCTGCTGCTGGAGATGCGGCGGTACGTGCTGCTGCGCTCCCTGCATGCCCTGCGCCCCCTGCATCCCCTGCATGCCGCGCATGCCCTGCGGGTCCAACTGCTGCGGCGGCGCGGTGCTCGGGCCCTGCTGCTGGCCCTGTTGCTGCTGCCTCTGCTGGGAGCCGAACTGCTGCTGGCCGTACTGCTGCTGGGGTCCGTACTGCTGGCCTTGCTGCTGCATGGGGTTCATGTGCGGGGTGGTGCTCATGTAAGTGCCACCTTCCCTCAATGGTTGGGGTGCTTCAGCCCGTGACGACCAGGCCGACGACCTCGTCGTCCGAGAACCAGACGCGTACGTCGGGGTGCCCGCCCGCGAAGGCGGCGTGCACCGCCTGGCGGATGTCGGGGGACGGGTGGTTCAGGTTGCGCCACTCCCCGGCGACGAACAGCCTCAGGCGTGGCGGGAGTTCGTTGGGATACGGGAGCAGCTCGTCCCAGTAGCGCTCGGCCCGGCCCGCGCCCACCGCCGACGGCAGCAGGTTCGTGACCGCCGACTTGATGTCGGGGCGGTTGCCGATCCGCTGCGAGGCGGGGCGGCCCGGCGCGTCCTGCTGCGGCGAGCCCGTCGAGCGCAGTACCGCACGCGCGCGCTGGGGCGTCATCAGCTGCTGGCCCGCGGCCTTCAGCATGCCCTGCAGACAGGCCAGCGCCCCGACGACGACCGGTGAGGCGGACGAGGTGCCGGAGAACGTGTCCGTGTACCAGGCGATCTCGTCGGCGCCGCCCTGCAGGTCGCCCGGCTGGTTCCAGGAGCCGCCGGTCGTGGTGGTCTCGCGGCCCCAGCCCTGCGCGTCCACGCGGGCGCCGTAGTTGGAGAAGCCCAGGCGTGAGCGGTCAGGTCCGTGATCGCGGCCGTGCGTGCCGGGCGGTGGTGCGCCCGCGCCGACCAGGACGGCGCCGGAGGGCCTGTTGGAGGGGTTGAAGGGGTTGCGCCACCACGCGGGGAATTCGTCCGGCCTGCGCTCGTACACCGCGTCGTCCAGGGATTCCGCGCCGTTGCCCGCCGCTCCGACGACGATGACGCCCTTCGCGCTTGCGTACCGGATCGCCGCGTAGTCGTCAGGCCACCACTCCAGGGCGATGTAGCCCCGCTGGTCGTCACGCGGCTCGAAGTCGAACCGCGGTCCTGGCCGGTGCAGTTCGATCAGGACGATGTCGCCGGGGCCGAGCCGGTCCGCCGCCGCGTGGATCGTGGCCGCGGTGCCCAGGGGCTGGAAGGAGGCCGCAGCGGTCATGGCCTCGGGCGCGATGCCGGAGATGCCCACGTAGTTGCGGTCGCCGCCGATCACGCCGATCACCGCGGTGCCGTGGTTGCGCCAGGCCACGTCCTGGATGGGGGTGCCGATGACCACGCCGGCGAGCTTGCCGGTCAGGTCCTCGTGACTCAGCTGCCAGGCGCCCTCGATGTCGATCACCGTGACGCCCTCGCCCGAACCGCCGAGCCGCTGCCACGCCCAGTGCGCGTCCACGCCTTCGGGCGCCGGGCGCAGATAGCCCTGGCGGCCGGTGAAGTCGGGGGTGACGGGGGCGCCTTCCTTGCGGCGCCCGGACTCGCCGATGTCCGCGGACGCGAACGGGGCGGACTGGCCGGGCTGGCCGGACTGGCCGGGTTGGCGCTGCGGCGGAGGCTGCGGCCGGTCCGTCGAGCCGAGCGACGCCGGTACGGCGCCCGGCTTGACGTACGCCGTGTCGATCCCCGGCAGCGCCGCCAACCGCGAGCGCAGCTCCTGCGCCCTGCTCTCGCCGCCGCGCACGCGGTAGAAGAGCGCCAGGTCCGGGACGTCGTCGCCGTCGTCCGATTCGATGTGCTGCCGGCCCGCGGAGAGGAGACGCTCCTCGTTGCCGAACAGCGGTTCCAGGGCGAGTTGTTCGTCGCCGAGGAACATGTTGAGGGCGGACACGTCGGAGCCGGCCGCCGAGCGGACGCCATCGGCCTGGGCACGCAGCCGGGCCTCGGGCCGTGCGACGACGATCAGCTCCTGCTCGGACGCCCGGTAGGTGAATCCCGCTCCGTCGGGTCCGGGTCCACTGGATCCCGGGCCGCCTGTCGGCTCTACCTGGTCGGTCATCGCTTCACCGCTCCCCTCGGTCATTGGGTGCCGTGCTGTGGCCGCGCGTTCCGGGGCACACCCTGCTACCGACCGGGGCGGCCGTCCACCCCCTTTGCCTCAACTGGGTTTGAAATCAAGGCGATTTGGGAACCCCGTGCAATTCGTCCGGAAGCCGATGTCACGCCTCAATCCGGCCATACACCGAACGCAGTGGGGCGGCACCCTTTCGGGTGCCGCCCCACGCTGGTTCCGCTCTCTGTCAGTCCTCGGAGGAATCAGACGGTCCGGATTCGCCGCTGCTTTCCTCGTCCGGTTCCGAGCCCGATGCCGGTCCCGATCCCGATGCCGGTCCCGGGCTTGGTCCCGATCCCGGTCCCGTTCCTGGCTCCGGCTCCGGACGCGGCTGCGGTTTCGGCGGCCGGGTGCGGTCGCCGCCGGGGGTGTCGCGCAGATACGGGGCCGGGTCGCCGCCCTCCGTGGCATGGCCGCCGGGCTGCGGCGGGC
>NZ_BAAAUG010000198.1:0-12517 GCF_039533825.1 Streptomyces rectiviolaceus | reverse complement strand
GCGCTCGAACTCGCGCGCGATGGCCTCGCCGGTCGCCTCGGGCAGCTCGGCCGTGTCCCGCGCCTCCTCGAGCGACTGGACGTACTCGGCGACCTCGCTGTCCTCGGCCGCCAGCTGGTCCACGCCCACCTGCCAGGCGCGCGCGTCCTCGGCGAGGTCGCCCAACGGGATCCGCAGACCGATGAGGTCTTCGAGGCGGTTCAGGAGGGCGAGGGTGGCCTTCGGGTTCGGCGGCTGCGAGACGTAGTGCGGGACGGCCGCCCACAGGCTCACCGCCGGGACGCCCGCGTGCGTGCACGCCTCCTGGAGGATGCCGACGATGCCCGTAGGGCCTTCGTACTTCGTCTCCTCCAGGTCCATGGTGCGGGCCAGGTCCGCGTCCGAGGTGACGCCGCTGACCGGGACGGGGCGGGTGTGCGGGGTGTCGCCGAGCAGCGCGCCCAGGATCACCACCAGCTCCACGCCCAGCTCATGGGCGAAGCCCAGGATCTCGTTGCAGAACGACCGCCAGCGCATCGACGGCTCGATACCGCGGACAAGGACGAGGTCACGCGGCTTGTCGCCGCCCACGCGGATCACCGAGAGCCGGGTCGTCGGCCAGGTGATCTTGCGGACGCCGCCTTCCAGGAAGACCGTGGGGCGGTTGACCTGGAAGTCGTAGTAGTCCTCGGCGTCCAGCGCCGCGAAGACCTCGCCCTTCCACTCCTTGTCGAGATGCGCGACCGCGGTGGAGGCGGCGTCGCCGGCGTCGTTCCAGCCCTCGAACGCGGCCACCATGACCGGGTCGACCAGCTCGGGAACCCCCTCGAGCTCGATCACCCAGGCCTCCTTCCGATGTCCTTTACGTACGCCCCAACCTTACGGCGTCCGGCGGGGCCCTCCGCAGCCCCCTCGCAGGGGCTTCGATGACCGGATCACTGCCCCGCGAGAGGCCCGCGCACTCCCGCGGCGGCCGTGCTTCGGCGGCCGTGCCTCACAGCGTCGAGCGCAGCCACTGCTCCACGCTCGCGATGTGCACCGTCGCCCACGACCTGGCCGCCTCGGCGTCGCGGTCGCGCAGCGCGGTGAGGATCGCGCGGTGCTCGTGCAGGGTGCGGCTGACGGCGTCCTCCTGGGTGAGGCCGCGCCAGATACGGGCCCGGGTGGTGGGTCCGGAGAGGCCGTCGAGGAGCGAGCAGAGCACCGAGTTGCCGGACGACTGCACGATGCCGCGGTGGAACTCCAGGTCGCAGGCGACCAGTTCCTCCACCGAAGGCGCCGCACCGAGGGCGTCCAACTGTGAGGTCAGCACGTCGAGTTCGGCCTCGGTGATGTGGACGCTCGCCATCGCCGTGGCGGCGGGCTCCAGGATGCGGCGCACCGCGAGGAACTCAAGGACGGTGTCGTCGCGGTGGAAGTCGACGACGAAGCTGAGGGCTTCGAGGAGGAGCTGCGGGTCCAGGCTCGTGACGTACGTACCGTCGCCCTGCCGTACGTCGAGGATGCGGATCAGTGACAGGGCGCGCACCGCCTCGCGCAGCGAGTTGCGTGAAAGGCCCAGGTCGGCGGCGAGTTCACTCTCCTTGGGCAGCCGGTCGCCCGGGCGCAGCGCGCCGGAGACGATCATGCCCTTGATCTTTTCGATGGCTTCGTCGGTGACAGCCATGGGGACCTCGCCTCACAAGACAGAAGACATCCGATGTATCGGACGATTATGGCGTGTCCCAGCGCTCTTGTGCACGTGGGTCCGGCGAATACGTACTTCTCTCAGGGCTAAGGTTTCCGTACTGACCGAAATGACCGCGGGACGGGCGAGAGGGAGGCTACGGCACATGGCCGGGAAGAAGTCGGCGGGGGCCCAGCGGGACGCGGTCGCATCGATCATCGAGGACTGGGCGAGAGAACGGCCGGAGCTCGACACCTCGCCCCTGGAGGTCCTGGCGCGGCTGCACCGGACCTTCCTGCGCTACAACACCAGGCTCACCACGGCGATCGAGCGGCACGGCCTCGCGGTCGCAGGATTCGACGTGCTGACCGCGCTGCGCAGGGCCGGGGCGCCCTACCGCCTCACGGCGGGTCAGCTCGCCGACTCCGGCCTCGTCTCGTCGGCCGGGGTGACGCTGCGCATCGACCGTCTGGAGAAGGACGGCCTGATCGTGCGCGAGCGCGACGCGGAGGACCGCCGCGTCGTCTACTCACGGCTCACCGAGACGGGCCTCGCCAAGATCGACGAGGTGTTCGTCGAGCATCTCGACAACGAACGCCGGATGCTCGACGGACTCTCCCCGGCCGAGTGCCGCCAGCTGGCCCGCCTGATGTCAAAGCTGGAGCGGTCCATCACCGACTCCGACGAACCTCACGAAGCGGAGGCCTGAGCTTCCGCCTCCGCGCGGTACATGCGGCGCAGCCGGACCACGCCCAGGTCGTGCTGGTAGAGGTTCTCGCGCTGGTCGGCGTCGGCGGGCATCGCCTCCAGCATCACGCGGTCCTGCTCCAGGACCTGCCAGTGACGCTCCTCGATGAGGGTCTTGTAGAGGAAGCGCCAGGTGTCGCGCTGCCAGCCCTGGACGCGACGGTAGCGCCAGAAGAAGACGCCGGTGCGGTTCTCGTCGACGGGGCAGACCATGCCGACGATCCCGAACGGGCCGCCGGGACCGGCCGACGGCGGGTACGGGATCGTGAGGTCGACCCAGTCCACGCCGGTGCGGCACAGCTCCACCCAGTCGAAGTTGACGCCCCGCTGGTCGGTCTTCTCGAAGAAGTAGCCGCGTTCCGTCTCCCGGATGCGGAACTTGGCGGTGGTGTCGCCGTCGTACATCGTGTGCGACTCGTGGTGCAGGAACGCGCCGTGCATCGGGTCGAGGAGGTTCTCCACCGCGAACCGCCAGGGGCCGTTCCACTCCGCGTAGCAGAGGATCGCGTCGACGTCCGGGTCGGTGAGCGGCTCGGGGAGCGTCAGTTCGGCGGGCTCAGGGTGTTTCTCGTCGCCGAAGTACGCGAGGATCGCGCCGCCGATCTCCCGTACGGGCAGCGACGTGACGAGTTTCTTGCCCTCCAGATTGCAGCCGGGCAGTCCCGGTACGGAGGAGACGGTGCCGTCGGTCTCGACCTCCACGCCGTGGTACCAGCAGGCCACCCGGTCACCGAGGTGTTTCCCCAGGGAGAGGGGTGCCCCGCGGTGCGGGCAGCGGTCGGCGAGCATCGACAGGGCGCCGTCGGAGCGGCGGAAGAGGAGCCACTGCTCGCCGAGAGCGGTGACCTTGCGCATGGCGCCGGGGGCGACGAAGTCCGATGGGACGACGGGGTGCCACTGGTTGCGCAGGCCGGTGGCGTAGATGTGGTCGGCGGAAGCGGTGGGGCCGGTAAGGGCGGTCATCGGGGTCACGCTCCCAGTCGGTTCATCTCGGCACGGAAGGACTCTTCGGTCCACGGGGCGCCGTCGGGCGCGTGGACCTGACGGCTGTTCAAGCCGCGTACGACATCGGAGAGTTCATGGCCCTCTTTGGTGAAGACCTCTTCGAGGGTGGCGGCGAGCTTGTACTCGTAGGGGGTCGGCTCGTGCGTACGGGACTGGTGGATGTCCAGGTACGGCCAGGTGGTGGTCACTGTTGCCTCCGGTGGGAATTACAGGTCGAGGACGAGACGGCCGGACGCGCAGCGCGAGACGCAGATCATCATCGAGGCGCCGGCCGCGTGCTCGGCCTCGCTGAGCAGGAAGTCGCGGTGGTCCGGTGTGCCGTCGAGCACGCGGGTCTCGCAGCTGCCGCAGATGCCCTCCTGGCAGGAGCTGCTGACGCTCAGGCCGGCGGCCTCGGCGGCCCGCAGGATGGACGTGTCGGGGCCTACGGAGAGGGTGCGGCCGGACGCGCGGCACTCCACCTCGAACGCGGACTCGTCCCCGGTCCGCTCCACGACGGGCGCGGCGAACCGCTCCACGCGCAGTCGGTCCGCCGGGGCGACGGCCTCCACGGCGGCGAGCAGGGGCGCGGGGCCGCAGCAGTACACGAGCGTGCCGTCGGGCAGACCACCGAGTGCGGCGCGGAGGTCGATGTGGCCGAGCTCGTCCTGCGGTACGAGGGTCAAGTCGCCGCCCAGGGAGGCGAGTTCATCGGTGAACGCCATCGATCCGCGATTGCGCCCGCCGTAGACCATGCGCCAGTCGGCACCGCGCCGCGCGGCCTCGCGGGCCATGGCGAGAAGCGGGGTGATGCCGATGCCGCCCGCGATGAAGAGGTAGCAGGGCGCGTCTTCGAGCGCGAAATGGTTGCGCGGCTCGGAGGCGGTGACGGTCTGGCCGGGCCGCAGCTTGGTGTGCACGTGCCGTGAACCGCCGCGCGAGGAAGGCTCGTTGAGGACCCCGATGCGGTACGCGGAGGTGTTCCGCGGATCGCCGCACAGGCTGTACTGGCGTACGTGCCCACCCGTATGCAGGTCGAGATGCGCGCCGGGGGTCCAGGCGGGCAGCGGCTTGCCGTCGGGGTGGGCGAGTTCGACGGAGAGGACTCCGTCCGCCTCCCAGGTCATACGGCGTACCAGCAGGGTGAGTTCGCTCTCGTGCTCGCTCATGTGGGATCGGTCCTCCTCACTGGCCGGGGATCTTGACGGGCGGGGTGAACGGGTTCTTCATCGGGCCGAGGCGGGTCAGGTCGACCTCGACGAGGGTCGGCCCGTCGGAGCCGACGGCGTGGCTGATCACGGGCCGCGCGTCCTCCTCGGCGGCGATCCGTGCGTAGGCCAACCCGCATGCCTGGGCGAGGAGTTCGAAGTCGGGGGTGGCGAGATCGACACCCGACCGGCGCTCGCTGTAGCGGTCCTGCATGTTGCGGAGCACGCCGTACCCGCCGTCGTTGAAGACGATCAGGGTCAGCCGGGGCCGCTCCTGGGCGAGCGTGAGGAGTTCGCCCAGGTGGACGGCGAGCCCGCCGTCGCCCGCGAGGACCACGGTGGGCGAGTCGGGCCGCGCGAGCGCCGCGCCGATGCCCATGCCGAGCCCCTGCCCGATGCCGCCGCCGCGCGGGAAGACGTTGTCGCGGGGGTCGTACATCTCCAGGAGCCGGTTGCCCCAACTGCTGGACGGGATGGTCACGTCGCGGGCGACGACGGCTTCGCGGGGTAGCGCGGCGCGGATGGCGTCGCAGATCGCGGCCTGCGGGCCGATGTTGTCGTGCAGGGTGGCGCGGACGTCCTCGCGGACGGCGGCGACCCGCCGCGTCCAGCTCTCGTCGGCCCGGCGCGCGTGCGGAAGCAGGGCCGCGAGCACGTGGGGCGCGTGACCGTGCAGGGCGTGCCGCGCCGGGTACACGCGGCCGAGGGCGGCGGCGTCGATGTCGATCTGGATGTGCGCCTCGGGGAGCGCGAGTCCGTAATCGGCGGTCTCGTTGGACCGGAAGTGCGTGCCGACGGTCAGGAGCAGATCCGCGTCGGCGAGCAGGGCGCGGGCGGCCGGGGTGGTGGCGAAGTTCCCGATCACCTGAGGGTGGTCCTCGGGCACGGCGCCTCGGCCGGAGTTGGAGCTGAGGAGACCCGCACCGGTGGCGTGCAGCAGCTCGGCCAGCTCGACGCGGGCGCGGGTGGCGCCGCCGCCGGCCCAGACGAGGGGTCGTTCGGCGGACGCCAATAGGGCCTGGGCGGAGGCTAGTTCGGGCGGGGCGGGTGCGGGGTGGGCCTGTGTCGTGATCCCGGGGCGGCCGGGGGCCTGTCGGTTCTCGGTCGGTGCGAGGGACTGGAGGGCGCCGGACGGCTGGTCCTTCGCCTCAGCCGCTGGTGCTGGTTCTGATGCCGGGGCCGCGGTGGGCGCGAGTGCCGGGGCCGGTTTTCCGGGCAGTGCGGTCGTCGTGTGCTGCTCGGCTTCCGCGATCGTCGGTGCCGTGTCCATCTGGGCCGCGTACTGCAGGTCCACCGGCCACTCCACGCTGGCCGGGCCGCCCGGATCTGTCAGGGCCGCTCGTGCCGCATCGCGCAGGATCCGGCCCGCGGAGTCGTTGGACGTCACCGTCTCCGCGTACGTGGAGACCGCCCTGAGCATGCCCAGCTGGTCCTTGGTCTCGTGGATGAAGCCCCGGCCGCTGCCCAGGAACTCGGCTTCCACCTGGCCCGTGACGTGCAGGACGGACGTGCCCGCGCTCAGCGCCTCCACCAGGGAACCGGCCGCGTTGCCCGCGCCCGTGCCCGTCGAGGTGAGCGCACAGCCCAGCGAGCCGCGCGCCCGGCCGTAGGCGTCGGCCGCGTTCACGGCGGTCGCCTCGTGGCGGACGGGGACGAAGCGCAGCTCCCGGTCGACCGCCTCGACCAGCGGCAGATTGTGCACGCTGACGATCCCGAAGACCGTGTCGATGCCGAGTTCCCGCAGGACGGCGACGAGGAGATCGCCGCCGGTGGCGTAATGCATGGGTGGCATGGGTGAGCTCCCTCAGAAGATGCCGCGGCCGACGCCGCCGCAGACGTCGATGCTGGTGCCGGTGGTGTACGAGGCGCGGGGCGAGAGCAGCGCGACGATCGCGTACGCGACCTCCTCCGCGCGACCGAGCCGCCCGAGCGCGATGCCGCGGTCCGCCGCGAGCTCCGCCTGCCAGTCCTCGTACGACAGACCCGAATCGGCTGCCGCGTGGCGGCGGGTCCACTGGCCGGTGTCGATCAGGCCAAGACAGACCGAGTTGACGCGGATGCCCTCCGGCGCGAGCTCCATGGCAAGGGACTTGGAGAGGTTGAGGATGCCCGCGCGGGCCGCGCTCGTGGTGATGAGGCGTGGCTCGGGCTGCTTGGCGAGGACCGCGTTGACGTTGACGACGCTCGCCGCGTCCGACGCCGCCAGGTACGGTCGTGCCGCGTGCAGGGGGTTGAGGACACCTGCGAACTTCAGCTCCAGCTCGTCGCGCCAGTCCTCGGCGGTCGAGTCGTCCAGGCCCTTCATACGGGACTGTCCCGCGTTGTTGACGAGTCCGTCGACCGAGCCGAAGGTGTCGGCCGCGCGCTCGGTGAACTCCCGCACGGAGTCCGCGTCGCGAACGTCGCACACGCCCGTGAGGAGGCGGTCGCCGCCGCCGAGGCCCGCGGCCGCCTTGGCGAGGCGGTCGGCGTCACGCCCGCAGGTCGCGACGCGCGCGCCCTCGTCGAGCAGGGCGCGGACCGTGGCCAGGCCGACGCCCGAGCTGCCGCCGGTGACCAGGACGGTCCGGTCGGAGAGGCCCAGATCCATAAGTACTTGCTCCTGCAGATCAGTTGGTTCAGTTGGATCAGTTCATGGTGAAGCCGCCGTTTACGGCGATCACCTGTCCGGTCAGATAGCGGGACTCCTCGGAGAGGAGGAAGGAGACGAGCCCGACGAGGTCGTCCGGCTGCTGCGGGCGCGAGATCGCCCGGTTGCCCCGGTACAGCTCGTGCCGCTCGGCAGGCACCGTCTCGGTCGCCTCGACCTCGGTGAGGCCCGGCGCCACCGCGTTCACGGTGATCCCCTTGTCGCCGAGCTCCCGCGCCATCGCCCGGGTCAGCGCGATGACCGCGCCCTTGGAGGCGATGTAGTGGGCAAGGCGCGGCGATCCGTAGAGCGCCGCGTCCGATGCGATGTTGACGATCCGCCCGGGTGAGCGGAAGAGCGGGTGGAGGGCCTTGGCGACCAGCCAGGGGCTGCGGGCGTTGACCGCCATCAAGCGGTCCCACACCTCGACGTCGATGTCCTGGAACTCCTTGCCGCCGACGCCGTTGGCGAGCGCGGCATTGTTGACCAGGCCGTACAGCGGACCCAAGTCCCGTACAGCGTCCGCGAGTTCGTCCACCGATCCCGGGTTCGCCACATCGCACCGTACGAAATGGGCGTCAAGGCCCTCCGCACGCAGCTCCGCGACGGCCTCCCGGCCCCGCCCCGCGTCCACCTCCGCGACGACGACCCGGAAGCCGTCCTCGCCCACCCGGCGGGCCATGGCCAGTCCAAGGCCACGGCCCGCGCCGGTGATGACGACGGTGCGGTCGTCAGTCATGGATGACGCGTCAGTCACGGGTGACGCCGTGCATCGGCGAGTGCTCGGGGTACGTCGGCACCTGCGGCTTCTGCGTGCCGATGACGACGCAGAAGAGCGCGTCGGTGTCGCCCTCGTTCTTCAGGGAGCGCGCCACGCCTGCCGGGACGACGATCATGTCGCGGTAGCCGAGGGTGCGGTACTCGACCTCGTCGGCGCCCCGGTGGATGCCCACCTTGACCTGCCCCTCCAGGACGAAGAAGGCCTCCTCGACGTCGTGGTGGGTGTGCTCGGGGCCCTCGGCGCCCGGCGGGAGCAGCATGTTGGAGAAGGTGAAGCCGCCGGACGGCAGGATGCGGCTGTCGTTCTCGTGGTTGCCGGTCGCACCGGAGCCGACGTAACGGATCTGGCCGCGGCGGTACTGCGGGCCCGCCTTCTCCTGGAAGGACAGCGTGCTGAAGTCCGCGACACGGGACTCCTTGGTGGCGATCAGCGAGTCGGTGTACTTGCCGAGGTCGCCGCCGTTGTCGTACTCGGTGGTGGTCAGAGGCATGGGGAAATCTCCTGTTCAGGGACGTTCAGTGACGTTGGGGGATGTTCAGGGACGTTCGGGGATGCGGGCGGTGATGCGGAGATGGGAGAGGACCCAGGCGTTGAACGCCTCGGGCCGCTCCTGGTTGGCCAGGTGACCGGCGTCCTTGACGATCACGTAGGCGGCTCTGTGCAGGGCTCCGGCGATGGCCTGTGAGGCCTCGACGCCGGTGACCCGGTCCTGGTCGCCGCAGAGGACGAGGGCGGGAGCGGTGATGGCGGGGATCTCGGGGCGCAGATCGGCGCCGGCCATGGACTCGGCGGCGTACGCGTATCCGGGCAGGCGCACGGACGCGGCCATGGTGTCGACGACCCGCCCCACCAACCCGGGCGGCGCGTCCGGCGAGACGAGCCGGGGCCCGCGCCGCTCGGCGAACGCCCGCGGCCCGAGTTCGGCGAGTTCGGCGGCCCGCTGCCGCATCGCGGCGGCCTTCGCGGGGTCCGTGCCGGAACCGGCGCTGGAGTCCGCGACGATCAGCGAATCGACCAGGTCGGGGTGGCGGACCGCGAGCCGCAGCGCGATCACCCCGCCCCACGAGACGCCGAGGACATGGGCGCTCGCGCCGCGCTCCCGGATGAGGGAGGCAGCCGCGTCCGCGAAGCCGTCCAGGTCCAACGGCCCTTCAGGATCAGCGGACTTGGCGTACCCGGGAGCGTCCCAGGCCACGACCCTCACGTACGCGGACAGCTCGGCGAGCTGCGGGGCGAAGGCGGCGGAGGAGGAGCCGATGCCGTGCAGGCAGAGCAGGAGCGGCCCGTCGGATCCCGCCTCTTCCACATGGAGGGCAGGAGCGATGGAGGCAAGGGGGGTAATGGAGGCAATGGGGGTAATGGGGCCGGTCACAGGATCTGCCCCGTGCGCCCGGCGAGCGCCGCGAGGCTGCGCAGGACCGCGTACGGCACGACCTGGCTGGTCGCCGGGTTGCCAGGGTCCGGAAGATGCGCGACATCGAAGCGGTACGTGCCGTGCGCGCCGGACGCCTCGACGACATGCCGCGTGTGGTGGGCGCCGGGATCGGCGACGACCTGGACCCGCACAGCGTCCAGGTCACCGACGGCGAGGGCGACCGATGCCGCGACATTCGTCGACTTGGGGAACTTCACGGGGACGTCGCGCGCGGTCCCCGACATGACCTCGACCGGACCGGTCGCCGTCCGCATCCGGGACAGCAACCCCTCGTCCATCCACGGCTGTTCGAGCGTGGACGGCAGCTTGGTGGTGGTGAGCCGCACCTCGTCGAGCGGCCCGAGCGACCGCACCGCCTGCAGCAGATCGAGCCCGCCGACCGCGCCCCCGGTGAAGTACACCCGGCCGGGACCGGCGGCCAGAAGCCGTTTGGACAGCTCCTCGTCGGTGAGGGCGCCGGTCGAGGCGATCAGCAGATCGGTCCCGGAGGTGAGGACGCGCTCGCCCCACTCCCGTACGACCCCTTGGCCCGCCGCCTCCACGATGAGATCGCAGCGCTCCATGGCCTCGTCGAAGGAGACCTGCGGGGCGGGTGCGCTCTCACCGAGCGGACGGTTGTCGACGAGGCACGTCAACTCGGCGCCGGTGACGCGCTGTTCGGCGAGCGCGGCACCGACCACGCGGCCGATCGCACCCCAGCCGACGATGCCGACCTTGCGTACGGCGCTCATGCCTGAACCTCCAGGTTGTTTCGGGGGGACAGGGGGGACAGGGCGGACAGGCGTGACAGCGGTCCGGGGTCGGGCGCCCCCGCCATGTGGCAGCGGATCTCCTTCGACGGCGGCCCTGCCGTCCCCCACAGGTCGGACAGCTCCGGCACCCGCCGCCAGACCCGGGCGATCCACGCGTCCTCGACGATCTGCGCGACCTCGGAGGTGTACTCGCAGACGAGTCCGGAGGGGTCGGTGAAGTAGGAGAAGGTGTTGTTGCCGGGCCCGTGCCGCCCCGGACCCCACTGCGGGTCGATGCCGTGGTGCCTGAGCCGGCCCAGGCCCCGCATGAAGTGGTCGACCGAACTCATCTCGTACGCCACGTGGTTGAGCGAGGCCCACTCCGCCTGGTTGAAGGCGATGCAGTGGTGGTCGGCGTTGCAGCGCAGGAACGCCATCTGGTGCTCGGACCAGTCCGAGACGCGCAGGCCGAGGACGTCGCGGTAGAAGGCGACGGAGGCGTCGATGTCCGCCGTGTTGAGCACCGCGTGCGTGACACCGACGGGGACGGCGCCGTCCAGTCCGCGCGGCGCGACCGCGTAGACCTCCGCGCTGATCTCGATCAGACGGTGCTCGGGATCGATGAAGCGCAGGCCGTAGCCGCCGCCGACCTGGTCGAGAGGGCCGGGTCCGGTGACCGGTGTGATGCCGCGCGCGAGCAGCCTGCGGGCGGCTTCGTCGACCTCGGCGGGCGTGCCCACGGCGAAGGAGATCTTGCCGAGGCCCGTGCGGTCGGCGCGGGTGAGCTGGAGGGCGTGGTGCTCGGCGCCGGTGCCGCGCAGCCAGGCGGCCGCGCCGCGCTCCGACTCGACGGTCTCCAGGCCCCAGACCTCCTGGTAGAAGTCGGCGGCCTCGGTGAAGGAGGGCGTGAGGAGCTCGACGGAGCGCAGGGCGCGGAGGCGGGCGACGGGCGGTTGGGACATGACCTGCTCCAGAGATGCAGAGGTGCAGAGGTGCAGCAGAGGGCGGAGGTACGGAGAGGGGGCGGCGGAGGGACGGGGTTTCAGTTGGCCCAGGGGAGAGGCGCGTCGGTGACGCCCCAGTACAGGGACTTCTGGCGCTGATGGGCGCGGATGCCGTCGCGGCCCTTCTCGCGGCCGAGTCCGCTCTCCTTCATGCCGCCGAAGGGCGTGGCGATGCTGAACTGCTTGTAGGTGTTGATCCAGACCGTGCCCGCGTCGACGCGCCGCGCGATCCGCCAGGCGGCCCGGTGGTCGCGGGTCCAGATGCCGCAGGCGAGGCCGTAGACGCTGGCGTTGGCCTGCCGCACGAGGTCGTCCTCGTCGTCGAAGGGCAGCGCGACGAGGACGGGCCCGAAGATCTCCTCCTGGCAGGTCCGCGAGGAGTTGGGGAGGCCGTCCAGGACGGTGGGCAGGTAGTACGCCCCGTCCTGGTACCGCGCGCCCTCCGGCACACCCCCGCCGCACAGCACCCGCGCACCTTCCTCGCGCGCGAGATCGACGTACGAGGCGACGGAGTCCCGGTGCTTGTGGTGGACCAGGGGTGCGACCTGGGTGTCGGGGGCGGTACCGGGCCCGACGCGCAACTTCCCCACTCGCTCGACCAGTTCGCCGACGAACTCCTCGTACAGTTCACGGGCGACGAAGAGCCGTGACCCCGCGACGCAGGACTGACCGCTGGAGGAGAAGACCCCGAACATCACGCCGGCCAGCGCCTGTTCGACGTCCGCGTCGGCGAGAACGACCGTCGGCGACTTGCCGCCCAGTTCGAGCGAGACCGGCATCAGTTTCTCGGCGGCGGCGTGCGCGAGCGTGCGGCCCGTGCTCGTGCCTCCGGTGAAGGTGACCTTGCCGACGCGCGGATCACGGACGATCGCGTCGCCGACGACGCTGCCGCGACCGGTGAGCACGGACAACAGGCCTGCCGGTAGACCGAGTTCGTCAAAGGCGCGGGTGATGAGGCGGCCGAGCGTGAGGGAGACGAGCGGGGTCCACTCGGCGGGCTTGAGCAGGACCGCGTTGCCGCCCGCGAGCGCCGGGGCGAGCTTCTGGGCGTCGCTGGCGATGGGCGAGTTCCAGGGGTTGATCGCGCCGACGACACCGATCGGCTCGTACACGCTCAGCGTCACGTAGTCGCCGCGCGAGGGCGTGATCGCCTCCTCGGCGGTCTCCAGTGCGGCGGCCGTGTAGCGGAAGGTGGCCGCCGCGCTGCCCACCAGGGCGCGGGTCTCGGTGAGCGCCTTGCCGGTGTCGGCGGTCTGCAGGGCCGCGAGGTCGTCCGTGGACTCCTCGATCAGCTCGGCGATGCGGTGCAGGAGCAGGGCGCGCCGGTGGGGCAGGAGGTCGCGCCAGCGCGGG
>NZ_BAAAUG010000197.1:0-36719 GCF_039533825.1 Streptomyces rectiviolaceus | reverse complement strand
GGGGACAGCGGCAGGCGCACGTCCTCGGCGGCGGACGCGGCATCGCGGCGGCGCAGCAGCAGGTAGGCCGCGCCCTCGCCGCCGGTGTCGGTGACGTCGAAGGTGAGGCCGCCCGCGGAGTCGGCTATGCAGTCGGCGCGCGGTGCCGCGGCGACGTCCTGGTCGGCACCGGTGTCGCAGGGCGATGAGGCGTCCGGGGTGGCCAAGGCCGTCATGCGGTGGATCCCTTCGTCTGTATGCCGCTGGTCGGCACCCCGTGTCCGATGTCCCGCACCGCGTACGCGCCGCCGAGCAGCGCGCCGCGGGTGCGATGCAGCGAGCCGCGCATCCGGCCGCCGAAGGAGCTGCCCCGGGCAAGCATCCCGGTGAACATCGCGTCGTAGCGTTCGGCGATGCGGGCCGGGTCGAAGCGCTCGGAGTCCTCCAGCGCGGCGCCCGCCATCCGCCGGCGCAGCGTGTCGTTGTTGATCAGTTCGAGCAGTCCGCCCGCGATCGCGTCGGGGTTGCCGACCTCGACGAGGCGTCCGTCGACGCCGTTCTCGATGATCTCGCCGGGCCCGTGCGGGCAGTCGGTGGCGACGACGGGCAGGCCGCAGCGCATCGCCTCGACGATCGTCATGCCGAAGGACTCCAGGCTTGAGGTGACGGCCGCGATGGAGCCCTTGGCCCACTCGGGCTCGATGGGGTGGGCGGGTCCCATCAGGAAGACGTGGTTGTAGAGGCCGAGTTCATCGATCAGGGCGCGCAGCTTGTCCTTCTGCTTGCCGCCGCCGTATATCCGAAGGCGCCAGTCGGGGCGCTCGGCGCGTACCTGGTCGAAGGCCCGGATCAGCAGGTCGTACCGCTTGACGGGGGCGAGCCGCCCCGCCGCGACGACCCACTTCTGGTTGCCGTCTGCGGGCTCGACGCCGGGCGCGGGCACGGGGTTGGGCACGGCCTGGATGTGGACGCCCGGCAGGCGCATCGTGCGGCGGTAGGCGCGGGCGTCGGCCTCGGTCGTCGTGGTCAGGACGTCGAGGCGTGGGTAGACGCTGCGCAGCTGACGGCGCAGTTCCTTGGAGTGGCTGTCGAGCGTGAGGTGTTCCTGGCCGACCCGCAGCGGGCCGCGGGCGGTCTCGCGGGCGAGGTGCACGTTCAGGCCCGGCCGCGTACCGACCACCACATCGGCGCTGACCGAGGAGAGATGCTCGGCGATGCGCCGGTCGGTGAGGGCGCCGTACTGGTCGTAGCGGCCTTCCGCGCTGGGGAACGTGCGAGCGGGCCGCAGGGCGTCGGCGGTCTCCCCCTCGTAGCCGGGGCTTTCCTTGCGCATGTCGACAAGGTGACTCAGCCTGACGCGGGAGTCTGGCGAGAACACGGGGTCGTCACGGTGCCGGAAGACGGAGACGATCTCGACGTCGTGTTGCTCGGCGAGCGTGTTCGCCAAGTTGTACGTCGTCCGGATCGTCCCGCCGATTCCGTACGCGTTGTGAATCAGGAAAGAGATGTGCATGCGTCCCCGTATCCCACGCTTCCCCGCGGACAGTCCTTCTCGTCCGCCTACCGCAGGGTTAGACGGGGAATACGGACAGAGGGTTGGGTTTCATCATCATCTTGTTCCTGAACAGTTGTGCCATTGGTATCCGGTTTCGGGAACTTTCCTGCTAGATACACGCATCATGGCTGGTAGGAGAGCTGCGGCACGTCGAAGCAGTTGTCGCTCATTTCTCCCTGTGTGACCCACCCCTCACCGTCCTTCCAGCGGGCCACCGACACACAGGCCTCGCGGCTCTCGGGCGGCTCGGCCCGCTCCTCGTACGTCACCGGGAGCAGCAGCCCACGCGCGGTGTACGACTTGTCCCGGTTCATGAAGCGGTCGACACACGCGCGCGTGACGTCCCCGCGGCACGACTTCGCGGCGTCCGTGAACCACATGGCGGCGGCCCAGCCCTCCAGTTGCCACTGGGAGAGCGCCTTGGTGTCCTTCATGGCGTCGCGGAACTCGCGTACGGCCGGCTGGTCCGTGTCCTCGTAGTTGCGGCTCGCGCCGGTGGCCCACAGGGCGTTGCGGCAGCGCGGTGCGTCCTTGTAGTCGTCGGCCACGGAGGAGGTCCAGTTCTGGACGTTGGTGACCTTGGCGGTGACCTCGGCGCCCACGTCGTCCATCGCCTCGCACAGCTGGGCGTTGCCGTGGGTGTCCATCGCGTCGAAGACGAGGTCGGCGCCCTGCTCCTTCAGATCGGCCGCCGCCGCGCGGAAGTTGGGCAGCGCGAAGTCGACCTGCTCGGTGACCACCTTGTAGCCCTCGGCCTTCAGGCCCCGGGTGACGAGACGGGCGTACGCGGCGGATGCGGCCTGGTTGTAGGAGACGACGGCGGCGGTCCGTGCCCCCTGCTCCCGCTTGAAGTAGCGGTAGACCTCGGTCCCGCCGATCAGCTTGCCGCCCCAGCCCGGTTTCCCGTCCCGTGGGGCGAGGCTGCCGTAGATGCCGTAGAGATGCGGATAGGTGTCGTACGCGGACCCGATCGGCTGTCCCCCGACATCGGGCACGCGTGCGCGGGAGACACGGGAGGCCCCGGCGTAGTCGAGTGAACTCGTCGCGACGAGCGCGACGACGCGCTGCTCGTCGACCAGCTTGTGCACGCATTCGTTGTTGCCGACGCCGCTGCCGCCGTCGTCGCACGTACGCACCTCGACCTCGCGCCCGTCGATCCCGCCCCGCGCGTTCAGCCGTTCGAAGTACGCCTTGGCCCCGTCCCGCGGCCCGGTGAACGCGGAGCCGCCGACCGGGCTCGTCGCACTGGTGATGATGCCGACCCGGATCGGCGCCCCCGACGGGGCGGGCGCCGTGCTCCCGCGCTCGAAGTCGCTCTCCGGGAGCCGGCTGCCGCACCCCGCCACCGCCACGAGCAGCACGGCTGCGGCAAGGACCTCAGCAGCCCGGACCGGGCGACTCATTGCCGCTCAGCTTCACCAATGCGCAGAGGGTCTTGACGGACACCTTCCAGGTGTCGTCCTGGTTGACGGAGGTGCCCGAGGCGTCGGGCAGCGCGGTGGCACCCTTCAGGGTCAGTGCGTACGTCACGTCCGCCTCGGTCGCCGAGGTGAACTCGACCTTGTTGACGTCCGCGCTGACCTGCTTGCCCCGCTCGTCGCCGCTGAAGCTCTTCAGGACGGCGCGCATCTTCGGCCCGTTCTCGAGGACGGCCTCCTTGTCCTTCATGGAGACGGCGGGATCGAAGAACTTCTCGAAGTTCTCCTTGACCTCCTTCTCGGCCGCCGCCGGGTCCGCGGGCGCGCTCGCGTCGTCCGAAGGGGCTTGCGAAGGGACCTCCTGCGTCGTTTTCTCGGCGGACGGCTTGGGCGGATCGCTCTCGCCGCCACCGCCGCTGTCATCACCGCATGCCACGGCGGCCGGAGCGACGAGCAGGACCGCGGCAGCCGCCATAGCCGCGCTCCGCACCCTCCCCCGCCTGAGATCGCTCCCCCGCCTGGGGCTGGTCCAGAGAACCATCTGGCTCACCACCGGGTGTCGGTCCGGGCCATCAGGGCCCGGTGCTTTCAGGGTCAGCTTGCAGAAGGCATAGTGCAAGCCATCGGCTGACA
The DNA here is from genome assembly GCF_039533825.1 of Streptomyces rectiviolaceus. Classification (NCBI taxonomy): domain Bacteria; kingdom Bacillati; phylum Actinomycetota; class Actinomycetes; order Kitasatosporales; family Streptomycetaceae; genus Streptomyces; species Streptomyces rectiviolaceus. The sequence goes on along the minus strand of NZ_BAAAUG010000197.1, from coordinate 33,134 downwards.
TGGACAGCCCACCGACGCTACGAACGTGTCCCAGGGGGCGCAGATGCGGGCGGCTCAACCGGATCAGACAGCTCGTTCGGCCCGGCTCCGCGCCGTGCGCCCCGTCCTCTGGGTGGCCTTCGCCGCCCTCGCCGCCGGTGCGGTGCTCTGCGTGGTCGGCTGGTACGGCATCTCGGGCGAGCGCTTCGCCGAGCGGCAGCTCCCGTATCTCGCGTCGTGCACGGTGCCGGGCGCGGCACTGGTCATCGCCGGTGCGGTGCTCTTCACCCACGGCAGGAGCACCCTGGCCACGGCGCGCGTGGAGGAGCTGTACGAACTCCTGGTGACGGCGGGCACGGCTCCCGCCACGCCGGTGCGGCCGGCCCCGGTCGCGACCAGCGGCGACCTCCTGATGATCCCCGGCGGAACCCTCTGGCACCGGGCGGACTGCCCCCTGGTGGCGGGAAAACCGGAAGCGGTCCCCGCGGACGCCCACATCCTGGCGACCGGCGACCTGAGCCCCTGCCCCATCTGCGAACCACAGCCGACCCCCACCGCCCCGTCACCGGAGCGATGACCCGGTGGCCTCCCTGAGCTACGACCTGACGCTGGCCGGGCTCGCGGTCGGCAGCGCGGCGGCCCTCACCGGCATCGGCCTGATCGTCACGTACCGCGCGACCGGTGTCCTCAACTTCGCGCACGGCGCCATCGCGATGGTCTGCGCGTACGTCCTGCGCCAGCTGACAGTGGAGTGGAACTGGCCCCTCCCCTTGGCCACGGCGGTCACGCTGCTCCTCGTCGCCCCGGCCATCGGCCTGCTCCTGGAGAAGGCGGTCTTCCGCCCCTTGTCGATCCTGGGCAGCGACCCGGCCCAGACCCTGGTGGCGTCGATCGGCGTCTTCATCCTCCTGGTCGGTGGCGCGGCACTGATCTGGGGCCCAGGAGCGAAGGCGGACGCCCCCACCCTCGTATCGACGGAGCCCTGGGCTCCGCTCGCGGTGACGCTCGCCCTCGCCGGGGCGGTCTGGGCGGTCACCCGCTGGACCCGCTTCGGCAGCGAACTGCGGGCCGTGGTCGACAACCGCCCCCTCGCGGTCCTCAGCGGTATCGACGCGGACCGGGTGGCATCAGTGGGCTGGGCGTTCGGCGCGTTCACCGCGGGCCTCACCGGCGTGCTGCTCGCCCCCTTCGTACGCCTGGATCCCTACGGCATGCCGCTCCTCGTGATGGAGGTGGTGGCGGTAGCGGTGGCGGCCCGCATGCGGAGCCTGTCCATCGCGGTAGCAGTGGCACTGGCCCTGGGCGTGGCCCAGAGCCAACTGACCCGCCTGCACCCGTCGGGCTGGGCGGAACCCCTCCTCCAGGCCCTGGGAGCGAACCTCTTCGTGGTGGCCCTCCTCGTCACGGCCCTCGTGCTCCCGGGCATCGGCTCGCAGAACACGCTCCCCCGCACGGCGACGGCGCGCGTCCCGACGCCACCGGGCGCGTGGATAGTGGCCGCGGTCCTCTTCCTCATCCCGCTGGGCTTCGCGGGCTCTGACCTGACGACCTCGGTGCAGGTCCCGGCCCTGGCCGTCATCCTCCTCTCCCTGGTGATCGTGACGGGCAGAGGCGGCCAGATCTCTCTCGGCCAGGCGGCGTACGCGGGCCTTGGCGCCCTCTTCACCGCGCTCCTGACGGCGGGTCGCTTCCCGGGCCTGCCCGAACTCCCCCACCTCCCCGCCCTGGCCGTGGCCGTCCTCCTGGTGGCCCCGCTCGGCCTCCTCACCGGCTGGCCCGCGATCAACCGCCGCGGCCTCGCGCTCGCCCTGGCGACGTTCGCGGTCGGCGTCGGCGTCAGCCGCTTCGTCTTCGCCCAGCCGTACGCGACGTCGGGCCTCACCCTGGACCGCCCGGCGGGCTTCGACAGCGACCGCGCCTACTACGTCCTGGAACTGGCCCTGCTCGCCGCTGCGCTGCTCTTCGCGATCAGCATGCGCAGGGGCCGCATGGGACGCGCGCTTGCCGCGATGCGGGACCACGAGGCGGGGGCGAGTGCCGCGGGCGTCCCGGTCCGCACCCTGAAGCTCACGGCCTTCGTGGCCGGCGCGGCGCTGGCCGCCCTGGGGGGCGGAATGCTGGGCATGGGCCTACGAGCCTTCGACCCAGCCGCGTACGACCCCGTGCGCGGGCTCCTCTGGTTCGCGGCGGTGGTGGTCCTGGGCGCGGACAGCCTGCTGGGAGCGGTCGTTGCGGCGGCGCTCCTTGTGGGCCTCGACGCGGGCGCGCGGGGTGGCGTGGCGGCGGCGCTGATCGGCATCCTCGCGGTACTGGTAGCCCGCGTGCCGGCTGCCGCCGGTTGGAGCCGCCGCCTTTCCCTGACCCCCCTGGGGCGGCGAGCCCGCAGCGCTTTGCCCCCCACTTCCCACCCACCCGCCCGATCACCCCGCATCCGCCCCTGGACGAACAAGCTTTCCCGCCCACCCACCCGATTGCCCCGCAGTGCCAAGGGGCGGGTAGGGAGCGCGTACAGCAATGGAGGTGGGGCGGGGGCGGGGGCTGCGGAGGCAAGGGAGACCAGCCTCCACGAGCCCGCAGTCGGCGGCGCACGCGAGGGGACGTGCCGGTATGTCCGCCCGGAGCACGGTTCGCGGCACTCCAGCCCCGAAGCACCAAAGCGGCCACCGGACGATAGCGAGGACGGACATACCGGCGCGGCCCCGCCCCCAAACAGGCCCCGCCGCGAACCCCCACACCCCCTGACGGCCCACAAGATCACCGCCACCTACGACGGCTTCACCGCCCTGGACAGCGTGGACCTCTCCGTACCCCCCGGCCACATCACCGCCGTAGTAGGCCCCAACGGCGCAGGAAAGAGCACCCTCTTCCACTGCCTGGCCGGCACCCTCCGCCCCGACAAGGGCCGCATCACCTACGACGGCAAGGACATCACCCGCACCCCCGCCCACGCCCGCACCCGCCTGGGCGTGGCCCGCACCTTCCAGCAACTGGCGGTGTTCCCGTCCCTGACCATCACAGAGAACGTCCAAGTGGGCGCGGACCAGGCCAGGTCCAAGCACCCCCAAGACCGCCAAGCCACCACCCAAGCCCTCCGCCTCCTCGACCTGCACCACACCACAACCCGCCACCACCCCGCCGCAGACCTCCCCACCGGCACCCTCAGACGCGTCGAACTGGCCCGAGCCCTGGCAGGCCGGCCCCACACCCTCCTCCTGGACGAACCGGCGGCAGGCCTGGACACCGCCGAAGTGGCCGCACTGGCCCGCGTCCTGCGGGCCCTCGCGGCCGACGGCATGGCACTCCTGGTGGTCGAGCACGACATCGACCTGGTGGCGAACCTGGCCGACACCGTGCACGTCATGGCAGCGGGCCGCATCGTCACGTCAGGCCCCCCGGCCGAAGTCCTCCACAGGGCAGCCCCATGAGAACCGGCATCGAACTCCACCAGGCCCGCGTCCGCTACGGCCCCCTGGAGGCCTTGCACGGCGTGACCCTCGCCGCCCCGTCCCCCGGCCTCACCGTCCTCCTGGGCCGCAACGGCTCGGGCCGCACGACAGCGCTGCGCGCCCTGGCCGGCACGGCCCCCCTCACCACCGGCACCGTCACCTGGGACGGAATGGACGTCACCCGGCTCACCGCCCACGAACGCGCGAGGCGGGGCCTGTGTTTCGTACCGGACGGACAAGCGGTGTTCGGCCACCTCACCGTGGCCGAGAACCTCGAACTGTCCGCCCCGAAAGCCGAAGCAGACATCACCGAAGCGGACACCACCGACGCAGAAATCCCCGAAGCAGACACCACCGAAGCAGACACCACCCCGGTCGCCCCCGCCCTGGCCGCGTACCCCGAACTACGCCCCCTGCTCCCCCGCCGGGCAGGCACCCTCTCCGGCGGCGAGCAACGCATGCTCGCCCTCTCCCGCGCCCTCCTGACGGCCCGCACCCGCACCCGCACCCGCACCCGCACCCGCACCCGCGTGATCCTCATCGACGAACCCACCCAGGGCATGTCCCCCGCCGTCGCGTCCCGGACGTACGACCTCCTGATCGGCCTGAGCACGCACACCTGCGTCATGACCGCGGAACAGCGACTGCCGCCCGGCCTGCGCGAACACGCGAGCCGGACGGCAGTGGTGGTGCACGAACTGCGCCGTGGCGCGGTCGTGTTCAGCGGCGAGGCGAGCGAACTCAGCCGCCGGAGCCGGCCGCGGCCGGGACAGTCTTCTTCTGGATGACCAGCTTGGTGCCGACATCCAGCTCGTCGGGCCGGCTTCCCACGGCCTTCCGGTTGGCTTGATACAGCGCTTGCCATCCGCCCCGCACCTTGTAGCGCCGGGCGATGGAGCTCAGCGTCTCCCCCGCCTTCACCACGTGCACGACGACGTGGCCCTCCCGAATCTCCTTGGGGATCTTCTTCGAGCACACGGGCCAGGCCTTCCACCCCTGGTTGCGCAGTACCTCCTCGGCGACCTTGATCTGCTCCTTCTTGGTGGCGAGGTCGGCACGCGGCGCGTACTTGAGCCCGCCGTGCTCCACCCAGGTGGACTGCTTGAACTGCAGCCCTCCGTAGAAGCCGTTCCCGGTGTTCACATGCCACCTGCCGGTGCTCTCGCACTGCGCGAGGCAGTTCCAGGGCCCCTCGGTGCGTGAGCAGTCGTACGCCGCGGCGGCGGGCCCGGGCCCCGGCAGGGGCGGTGGCGGAGCCGCGGACGCGGATACCGGCAGCAGCAGCGAGGAGACAGCGGCGACGACCAGACCAGCGGGCCACAACGACCGAAGACTCTTGATCGGCATCGGATACATCCGGCCAAGCTAGGCAGCGCCGGCACGGTGCCGAGCCGTGCCGCGCCGCCACGGGCGCGGCCCCACCCGGTCGGACGACCGAGCGGGACCGCGCCCCTGAGGGCGGAACTCAGAGATCGAGCCGCTGCCCGGGCAGGATCACGTTCGGATCCCCGCCGATGACCGCCTTGTTGGCGGAGTACACCTTCTGCCAGCTGACGCCGTGCGCCGCCGCGATCCGGCTCAGGGTGTCCCCCTGCCGGACGGTGTGGTCACCGCGCCCGGAGCCCCGGTCGACATGACTCGGCGCACGCTTCTGCGGCTTGGCGGGCTGCTGCCCGGCCGCGTTGGGTGCCTGGGGGGCCTGGGGAGCCTTGGCGGCCTTGGGGGCCGCCGGAGCGGCTGCCGCCCCCGGAGCGCTGCCGGACGCACCCGCCCGCGCCGAGCAACTGGGCCAGGCGCCCCACCCCTGAGCGCGCTGGACCTTCGTGGCGACAGCGATCTGCTGCGCCTTGGACGCCTTGTCGGCGGTCGCCGCATAGGCTCCTCCGCCGTACCCGCGCCAGGTCGACGCGGAGAACTGCAGTCCTCCGTAGTAGCCGTTCCCGGTGTTGATCTGCCAGTTTCCGCCGCTCTCGCACTGCGCGATGCGATCCCACACTCCGCTGTCCGCCGCTCCGGCCTGGCCGGTGGCGGTGAGCAGTCCCAGCGGGGCGAGCAACGCCGCTCCGCCGATCACTGCTGTCCTGCGAATGCACTTGGGACGTGCGGACATGAATATCCCTCTCGAAGGACCCGGGGTCCCCCAGGTGTCCCGGACCTCCTCGCGCATCTGACGCCGGAGGCCCGCTCACCCCGTCCGCCGGAGTGCGGCACGTTCGTGCCGCGGTGCTTGAGCTGGCTGACTGGTGCGGCCGGCGGACGTACCCGAGCGGTGCTCACTGCACACAGCGGTGGAATCTAGGTGCCTACTCGCCCCGATACCAACCAACTCCTTGTCATTCCAGGCCAGTTGCCCGTTACCCGGAGTATCGGCGAATTTAAGCCAGCCACTTAATTCACTGATTTCAGGATTTGTCGACCTGTCGCCATGATGATCTGTGACCCAGCTCACCGCCCCAACTTCCCTGTACGCGGAAGGCGTTGGCGCGGAGTGACGGATTCCGCCGGACAACTCACCCTCCGCTGCGGATGGTTCGATTCCGTTCGCCTTCGCGCGTGACTTGCGCCACTGATCGCCCGTTGTCTTCTTATGAGCCGGGCACCCCCGGCCCGCACGCAACGATTCCGAGGAGCCACCCGTGCCGCGCATGCTCGACGTCGGCGACGACGTACGCGCCGAGATCGGCGACGAAGAAGCCGACCGGCTGCTCGCCGGAGAGAACGCCCCGGGCAGTTACGACTGCACCTCCTGCCGCACCCCCGGCGACACGGAGCAGGAACGCACCAGCACGGTCCTGTTCATCGGCGACGAGACCGCCGTACTCGCCTTCGCCCACGCCACCTGCCTGCCCTCCCAGATCGTCCAGGTCTCCGAGGAGCAACTGCAGGGCGCCGTGCGCTCGATCACCGGCGAGGACGGCACCGGCCTCGCCGGGGTCCCCGCCCCCGCTCCCGGCGAAGGAGTGCCCGACCAGGCGGTCCTCGGTGTGACCAGCGGTCTCGTCCTCATCGACGGCGAGCTGCGGCCCGCGCTCGTCGTCGAGCCGACCGGCACCATCGCGCGCCCCGGCAGCGCGCCCGGCGGCGGCGACGACTTCCTGCAGCTCCTGGTCGAGCAGGGCTTCACGCCGGTGGACTCGCTGGACGGCGTACCCCCCGTGCTGCACGGCTGGTCGGTGCTGCTCGCCATGGGCCAGCTGCACGCCGTGCTCCAGCCCGGCGCCGGCGGCACCCCCGTCGCCTGGTGGCAGGCCCACCACCCGCTCCAGGTCACCGAGGCCTGGCGGGCCGCGGCCAACAAGCTGCAGACGGTGCTCCTGTTCGCGGCGCCGGTCGGCTCCATCGGCCGCCAGCCGCGCGAGGACCTGCTGCGCGACGCCCTGGACAAGGCCGCCGGGCACGGGCGCCTCGTCGCGGCGGCGATGCCGCTGGCAGGCACCTGAGGCCTCGCGGGCCGCGCCGCCCGAACACCCCGAGTCCCGACTGCGCCGGTCACGCCCCCGGCGCCCCGTGAAAGCGGCGCGGCCCCCGCATCCGTACGAGCATGGGGTCGTTGGCACATACGTGCACACATACGACCCCTCCCGCCCCCGGCCGGCGTACCAGACCCCCATCCCCTCCATGCGCTCGGCGCAGGACACGGGGGCCGACCACTCGGCCACGCCGATCTACGACGCGCTCTACTCGGAGTACCGCAGGTCGTTCAAGGCCCTTCCGGGAGACCGGACCGGCGAGGAGGATCTGGGGTTCACGTCGTTCGGCAGCGCGCCGTACGGCATGCACCGTGCCGGCGACCGGCACGAACAGCGGCACAACACCTTCAGCCAGCTGCACGTCACCCGCTACGGCCACGAGCAGCACGGCACGGCGCAGCAGCAGTTCCCCGCGGCGCTGCCGCCGGGACCGCGCAGGGGGCTCTGAGGCGCCACCGCGAACGGGCCGGGCCCCGCCTTCTTCGTGAAGGCGGGGCCCGGCCCGTTGGTCCGTCCGTGGTTACTTCTTGCGACCGCGCTTCTCGCGCACCCGGACCGAGATGTGGATCGGCGTGCCCTCGAAGCCGAACTCCTCGCGGAGCCTGCGCTCCACGAAACGGCGGTAGCCGTGCTCGATGAAGCCGGAGGAGAAGAGCACGAACCGCGGCGGCTTCGTGCCCGCCTGCGTGCCGAAGAGGATGCGGGGCTGCTTGCCGCCCCGGATCGGGTGCGGGTGGGCGGCCACGAGCTCGCCGAGGAAGGCGTTGAGCCGCCCCGTCGGGACGCGCGTCTCCCAGCCCGCGAGGGCCGCCTCGATGGCCGGGACGAGCTTCTCCATGTGGCGGCCGGTCTCGGCGGAGACATTGACCCGGGGGGCCCAGGCCACCTGGAGGAGCTCGGTCTCGATCTCCCGCTCCAGGTAGTAGCGGCGCTCCTCGTCGAGGGTGTCCCACTTGTTGTACGCGACGACGATGGCGCGGCCCGCCTCGACGGCCATCGTGACGATGCGCTGGTCCTGGACGCTGATCGACTCGCTGGCGTCGATCAGGATGACCGCGACCTCCGCCTTCTCGACGGCGGCCGCCGTGCGCAGCGATGCGTAGTAGTCGGCGCCCTGCTGGAGGTGGACGCGCTTGCGGATGCCCGCGGTGTCCACGAACTTCCAGACGACACCGCCGAGTTCGATGAGCTCGTCGACCGGGTCACGGGTGGTGCCCGCGATCTCGTTGACGACCACGCGGTCCTCGTTCGCCACCTTGTTGAGCAGGGACGACTTGCCGACGTTCGGGCGGCCGATGAGCGCGATGCGGCGCGGGCCGCCGACGGTGAGGCCGAAGGTCGTGGCGGGCGCCTCGGGCAGCGCCTCCAGGACGGCGTCCAGCATGTCGCCGGTGCCGCGGCCGTGCAGCGCCGAGACGGGGTACGGCTCGCCGAGGCCGAGGGCCCACAGGGCGGTGGCGTCGGCCTCGCCGGACTGGCCGTCGACCTTGTTGGCGCACAGGACGACGGGCTTGCCCGACTTGCGAAGGAGCCGTACGACCGCTTCATCCGTGTCGGTGGCGCCGACCGTGGCGTCCACGACGAAGACGACCGCGTCGGCCGCCTCGATCGCGTACTCCGCCTGGGCGGCCACGGACGCGTCGATGCCGAGGACGTCCTGCTCCCAGCCGCCGGTGTCGACGAGCTTGAAGCGGCGGCCCGCCCACTCGGCCTCGTACGTCACGCGGTCGCGGGTCACGCCGGGGCGGTCCTCGACGACCGCCTCGCGGCGGCCGATGATGCGGTTGACGAGGGTCGACTTGCCGACATTCGGGCGGCCGATCACCGCGAGGACGGGCAGCGGGCCGTGGCCCGCCTCGCCGATCGCGCCTTCGACGTCCTCGGGGTCGAAGCCCTCTTCCGCGGCGAGCTCCATGAACTCCGCGTACTCGGCATCGCCAAGCGCCCCGTGCTCGTGTTCAGCCGAGCCTTCGGGCTGGATCTGGTCGTTCATGAAGTCCGTACCTCTGTCGTATTCGTGATCGGTGGACCGCCTCGCGACGGGCCACTACTGAAAGTCTCGCTCAGCGCCCGGTCAGGCGCCTGGCGTTGTCCAGATGGGCGGTGAGCCGCTCCTGGATGCGCACGGTCGCCTCGTCCAGCGCCTTGCGCGTACGCCGTCCGCTGCCGTCGCCCGCTTCGAAGGGGTCGCCGAAGACGACGTCGACCCTGCTGCGCAGCGGGGGCAGCCCCTTTATCAACCGTCCGCGCTTCTCCGTGCTTCCCAGGACCGCCACCGGCACGATCGGCGCTCCGCTGCGTACGGCGAAGTACGCGAGGCCTGCGCGCAGCGAGGCGAAGTCGCCCTCGCCCCGGGTGCCCTCGGGGAAGATCCCGAGGACGCCGCCGTCGTCGAGCACGCCGAGGGCCCGGGTGATCGCCGTGCGGTCGGCGATCTCACGGTCCACCTTCAGCTGCCCGATGCCGTGCAGGAAGCGGTCCAGGGGCCCGATGAACGCTTCCTTCTTGATGAGGAAGTGCGTCGGCCTGGGGGCCGTCCCCATCACCATCGGGCCGTCGACGTTGTGGGAGTGGTTCACGGCCAGGATCACCGGGCCGGCCGCGGGGACCTTCCAGGCGCCAAGGACACGGGGCTTCCACAGGCCGTACATGAGGCCGACGCCGATGCGGCGGCCGACCTCCGCACCCCGTTCCGATGGCGCCGCCGTCACTTCGCTGCCCGCTTCTCCTCGACAAGGGTGACGACGCACTCGATGACCTGCTGCAGCGTGAGTTCGGTGGTGTCCACCTCGACGGCGTCGTCGGCCTTGGCGAGCGGGGACGTCTTGCGGCTCGAGTCGGCCGTGTCCCGCTTGATGAGCGCCTCACGCGTGGCGGCGACGTCGGCGCCCTTGAGCTCGCCGCTGCGGCGGGCGGCGCGGGCCTCGGGCGAAGCCGTGAGGAAGATCTTCAGGTCGGCGTCGGGCAGGACGGTCGTACCGATGTCACGCCCCTCGACGACGATGCCCTTCTCGGCGGACGCGGCGATGGTGCGCTGCAGCTCCGTGATGCGGGCGCGCACCTCGGGGACGGCGCTGACGGCGCTGACCTTCGAGGTGACCTCGGTGGTGCGGATCGGCCCCGCGACGTCCGTGCCGTCGACCGTGATGGTCGGGGCGAGCGGGTCGGTGCCGGAGATGATCTCGGGCTTGCCCGCGACCGCGGCGATGGCGGTCGGGTCCGTCAGCTCGATGCCGTTGTGCACCATCCACCAGGTGATCGCGCGGTACTGGGCGCCGGTGTCCAGGTAGCTGAGGCCGAGCTGGGCGGCGACGGCCTTCGAGGTGCTCGACTTGCCCGTGCCGGAGGGCCCGTCGATGGCGACGATCACTGATGCCGGGGCGGTTTCCACGGTTTCCACGGGGTGCGGGCACCTTTCTGTGTGCACGGGGCTGGAGCGGGGCGGCATTCCTTGCCCCGGATAAGGTTACTGGCTCCCACGGGTGTCTCTTACTGCCCGGTGGGGCGCCCCTGTCCCGCCCGCTTCGCGGCGGATCTTTTCCGCCCACCCGTCCGATCGCCCCGCAGCCGATCGGCCCCGTTCACTGCCGGATGGCCCAGCCCCGCTCCCTCAGTGCCGCGGTGAGCACCGGAACCGCCTTCGGCTCCACCATCAGCTGCATCAGGCCCGCCTGCTGCCCCGTCGCGTGCTCGATGCGTACGTCCTCGATGTTCACCCCGGCCCGGTCCGCGTCGGCGAAGATCCTGGCCAGCTGACCCGGCTGGTCGTTGATGAGCACCGCCACGACCTCGTACGTCGCAGGCGCCGCCCCGTGCTTGCCGGGCACCCTGACCTGTCCCGCGTTCCCGCGCCGCAGCACGCTCTCGACCCCCGCGGCGCCCTCGCTCCGCTTCACGTCGTCCGCCGACTGCAGCGCCCGCAGCGCCGTCACCGTCTCGTCGAGATCGGTGGCGACGGCGGACAGCAGATCGGCGACGGGGCCGGGGTTGGCCGACAGGATGTCGATCCACATCCGCGGATCGGACGCGGCGATGCGTGTGACGTCACGGATGCCCTGTCCGCACAGGCGCACCGCCGTCTCCTCGGCGTTCTCGAGACGCGCCGCGACCATGCTGGAGACCAGGTGCGGCATGTGCGAGACGAGGGCGACCGCGCGGTCGTGCGCGTCGGCGTCCATGACGACCGGCACGGCGCGGCAGAGGGCCACGAGCTCCAGAGCGAGGTTGAGGACCTCGGTGTCGGTGTCGCGGGTCGGCGTGAGCACCCACGGCCGCCCCTCGAAGAGGTCGGCGGTGCCGGCGAGGGGGCCGCTGCGCTCGCGCCCCGACATGGGGTGCGTGCCGATGTACGGGGTGAGGTCGACGCCGAGCGCCTCCAGATCCCTGCGGGGGCCGCCCTTGACGCTCGCCACGTCGATGTAGCCGCGGGCCACATCGCGCCGCATGGCGTCGGCCAGGGTCGCCGCGACATGTGCGGGCGGCACGGCGACGACGCACAGGTCGACACGCCCCTCGGGCGCTTCGTCCGTGCCGGCGCCGAGCGCGGCAGCCGTGCGGGCCTGCCCGGGGTCGTGGTCGTCGAGGTGCACGGTCACACCGCGCGAGACGAGGGCCAGGGCGGCTGAGGTGCCGATCAGGCCGGTGCCGATGACGAGAGCGGTTCTCACTGGGCGATGTCCTTGCGCAGGGTGGCCGCCTCGCCGAGGTAGACGTGCGTGATCTCGGCGCGGGGCTTGGGGGACTCTATGTGCGCGAGGACGCGGACGACCCGCGGCATGGCGCCCTCGATCTGCAGCTCCTGCGCGCAGATCAGCGGGACGTCCACGATGCCGAGCCTGCGCGCCGCCGCCGCGGGGAAGTCGCTGTGCAGATCGGGCGTCGCGGTGAACCAGATGCTGATCAGGTCCTCCTGCGTCAGCGCGTTCCGTTCGAGGATGGCGGTGAGCAGCTCGCTGACCTGCTCGTCCATGTGGTCGGCCGCGTCCCGCTCCAGTTGGACGGCGCCCCGGACCGCTCGTACCGCCACAGTGCTGCTCCTCGCTCGCGTACGTACGACTGATGTACCGACAAGGGTAGTCAGGGCCCCGGGGACGAGTGCGCGGCGCCCGCCTGCCGAGACGGACGCCGCGTGCCGCACCGGGGTGGGGTCAGAGCTTCTGCTCCTTGATGATGTCCTCCAGCGAGCCCGTGGGGACCTGGCCCTCCGGGGTCAGCTTGTCGACCGCCTGGGGCAGCTGCTGAGCGATCTGGTCGGCGGCCTCGTCACGGCTGACGCCCGCGTCGGTTGCCACCTTGTCCAGGGTCTCGTCGGGGACGGCCTGCTTGACCTGGTCCGGGCTCAGCGGCTGGTTGTCGCCCTTGCCGACCCAGGAGTCGAGCTGGTCCTGGCTGACCAGGCCCGACTTCGTGATCATGTCCATCAGGCCGCCCAGCGGATTGCCGCCGCCGGAGCCGCCCTGGGCTCCGCCCGCGCCGCCCGTGCCGCCGCCGAGGAGGCCGCCGAGCAGCGAGCCGAGGACGTTGCCGCCTCCGGAGCCACCGGCTTGGCCGCCTTGACTGCCTTGACCGCCGCCGAGGAGACCGCCGAGAAGGCTTCCCAGATCGTTACCCGCCATGGTCACGCCCTTCGAGTGAGTGGCCGGGTCGGCGCCTCGAAGGAGCGCGGACCTCAGACCATGCCAATGTCGCCCGAATCGCCCCCTGTCGCCACTTGGCCTGATTGGTGGCTGTTCAACTATGGACGCCGGGGCACGGGTCCGCTTGCATGGAGGGGCCGGCAAGGCCCACGCCTCGGGGGAGGCCGCATGAAGCGCTCCGGACCGCTCTACACGCTTCTCGGGGGACTGCTGCTCGCCCTGTTCATGCTGTCGCTCAACGCGACGACGGGGACGGGCAATTCGTCGTACGGAGGGGACTCCCCCGGCGCCGCGTCGCCGGCGCCCACGTCCGCGAAGCCCCCATCCGCGAAGCCCACCAAGAGCACGCCCGCGCCCACCAAGAGCCCGTCCAAGAAGCCGAAGGGGAAGTCCGAGTACGCGGGCCGCACGGCCGACGACGCCGCCGCGATCTCCATCTCGATCCGTGACGACAAGGCCATCGCGTACTACTGCAACGGCCGTGACGCCGAGTCCTGGCTGAAGGGCGACGTCGAGGACGACGGCTCCATGCGCCTCACCGGCAAGCACGGCGCGAAGCTGGAGGGCACCCTCGCCGACAACGCGGTCCGCGGCAAGGTCGAGATCGACGAACAGCCACGCGACTTCACTGCCGCCAGGGCCAAGAAGCCCTCCGGCCTGTACCGCGCGACGACCGAGGTGCGCGGCGCCGAGATAGACGGCGGCTGGATCGTCCTGCCCGACGGGCGGCAGGTCGGGATCCTCAAGGAGGACGGCAAGCCGCGAAAGGCCCCGCGCCTCGACCCGGAGACCGGCACCGTCCCGTTCGACGGCGGCGAGCTCACCGCCCGCCCCGTCGTGCCCTGACCTCGCTCCGCCCCGACCAGGGAGCCGCCATGAGCGTCGATCCGAACGCCGCGACACAGGGCGGCTTCGGCCCGCCCCCCGGCGCGGGTGACCACCGCCGCCCGCACCCCGCCCGCTACCTCGTGCCCGCCTTGGTCGCCGGGGTGGTCGCGGTCGGCCTCGGGGTGTACGGCAAGACGCACGACCCCGCGGGCACGGCCTTCAACCTCGCCGGGTTCAGCAGCACGAGCGCGGTCAAGGCGTGGCTGGGCACGACGGCGTTCGCCTTCGCGCTGATCCAGGTCGCCTCGGCGCTCATGGTGTACGGACGCCTGCCGGGACCGTCCTGGTCCTCGGCGCTGCACCGCTGGTCGGGCCGGATCGCGTTCCTGGTGGCGGTCCCCGTGGCGGTCCACTGCCTCTACGCCCTCGGCTACCAGACGTACTCGACCAGGGTGATGTGGCACTCCCTGCTCGGCTGCTTCTTCTTCGGCGCGTTCAGTGCCAAGATGCTGCTGCTCCGCTCGGAGAAGCTCCCCGGGTGGCTGCTTCCGGTGATCGGCGGTCTGGTCTTCGTGGTCCTCACGGTGGTCTGGTGGACGTCGGCACTGTGGTTCTTCCGTACGTTCGGAGTGACGACATGAGCGACGCACAGCCCTCACGGCGCACCGTCGTCGCCGCGGGTGGCGCGGTCGCGCTGACCGCCGGATGCAGCAAGTACGGGGACGAGGGCGCGGAACCGGAGCCCCCGAAGTCGGAGCCGACGGCGGCATCGCCCTCGCCGTCGAAGTCGGGCGGCAAGGATCAGCCTCCCCCCAAGGCGGAGGAGTTGGCCAAGACCTCCGACGTCCCCGTCGGTGGCGGCAAGGTGCTCAAGGACAAGAAGCTCGTCGTGACCCAGCCCGAAGAGGGTGACTTCAAGGCCTTCTCCGCGGTCTGCACGCACTCGGGCTGCATCGTCAGCGAGGTGGCCGACGGCACGATCAACTGCGCCTGCCACGGCAGCAAGTACCGCGTGGCGGACGCATCGGTGGCGGACGGCCCGGCACCACGCCCGCTCCCCCCGCAGAACATCACGGTCACCGGAAATTCGATCACCCTCGGCTAGCCCGTGGCCGTACGCTCCCCGCATGCACCGCCCCAAAGACCTGGACCTGGCCCTGGACCTCGTACGCGACCACACCGTCTACTCCTGCGTGATGGGCTCGCGCGCCTTCGGCCTGGCCACGGACGGCAGCGACACCGACCGCAGGGGTGTCTTCCTGGCGCCCACACCGCTCTTCTGGCACTTCGAGAAGCCGCCCACGCATGTGGACGGACCGGCGGAGGAGCAGTTCAGCTGGGAGCTTGAGCGCTTCTGCGAACTGGCCCTGCGCGCCAACCCGAACGTCCTGGAGTGCCTGCACTCCCCCCTCGTGGAACGCGTGACGGACACCGGCCGCGAACTCCTCGCCCTGCGTGAGGCGTTCCTCTCCCGCCAGGCCCACATCACCTTCGCCCGCTATGCCGTCGGCCAGCACAAGAAGCTGGTGGACGACGTACGCCTGCACGGCGAGCCCCGCTGGAAGCACGCGATGCACCTCCTGCGCCTCCTGACGAGCTGCCGCGACCTCCTGCGCACCGGCGAGCTGACGATCGACGTCGGCGAGCAGCGCGGGCCGCTGCTCGCGGTCAAGCGCGGCGAAGTCGCCTGGCCGGACGTCGAGTCCTGGATGAACCGCCTCGCGGACGAGGCGGACGCGGCGGCCACGCGCACGCCCCTGCCGCCGGAGCCGGACCGCCGCCGGGTCGAGGACTTCCTGTTCCGCGTACGCCGAGCGTCGGCGGCTGCGGCAGTGGCCTAGGCGTCCGCGCCCCCGTCCGCGTCCCCGCCCTCGTCCCAGAGCGCCCCGAGCTCAAGGAGCTCCTCCCGGTACTCGATCCGCTCGGCCCACTCGGCGGGCCAGGCTTCCGCGCCCAGGTGGGCGCCCGCGAACGCCCCTGCCAGGCAGGCGATCGAGTCGGAGTCGCCCGAGGTGCAGGCGGCCCTGCGCAGGGCGGTGAGGGGCTCGTCAACGAACTGCAGGAAGCACAGCAGGCCCGTGGCGAGCGCCTCTTCGGCGATCCAGCCCTCGCCCGTGGCCAGGCAGGGGTCCGTCTCCGGATTGGCGTGCCTCAGCGCGGTCTCGAGGCGCTCCAGGACGGCCAGGCACTCGTCCCAGCCGCGGGCGATGAACACCCCCGGCGTCGGGTCGTCGCCCCGTGTCCACAGCTCGCCGAGCCAGCGCCCGTGGTAGGTCTCACGGTTCTCGTACGCATAGGAGCGCAGCAGCCCGACGAGCCCCGTCGGCTCGGCGCCCTCCGCGAGCAGCCGCACGGCGTGCGCCGTGAGGTCCGACGCGGCGAGCGCCGTCGGGTGGCCGTGGGTGAGCGCGGACTGCAGCTGCGCCGCGCCCGCCCGCTGTTCGTCGCTCAGGCCGGGGACGAGCCCGATGGGCGCGACGCGCATGTTGGCGCCGCAGCCCTTGGAGTGCACCTGGCTCGCCTCCTCCCACGGCTTGCCGGTCTTGAGCAGATAGCAGGCCTGCAGGCAGGTGTTGCCGGGCGCGCGGTTGTTCTCCGGCGACTGGTACCACTCCACGAACTCCTCGCGCACCGGCCGCTCCATCCGCTTCGGGCCGAGCGGTCCTCGGTCCATGGCGGTACGCAGGCCGCGGCCGAGCGCCAGCGTCATCTGCGTGTCGTCCGTGACGATCGCGGGCCTGGGCAGCTCCATCTCCCGCCAGGGCCCGCACTTGGCGAGGATCGACGGTACGTCGTTGAACTCGGTCGGGAAGCCGAGCGCGTCCCCCAGGGCGAGGCCTATGAGGGATCCGGTGGCGGCACGCTTCATGAGGGCTTTCCTTCCGGGGAAATGTCCGAGGGAACGGTCGAAGGACGCAGCAGCGGTGGGTGCAGGGCGGTGGCCGGACCGGCGCGGTACAGGGCCGCCGGTTTGCCCCGGCCGCCCGTCAGGCGCGCGGCCCCGGGGATCGCGTCGACGAAGCCGGACGTGCCGAGCACCTTGCGCCGGAAGTTGGCCGGGTCGAGCTCGGCGCCCCACACCGTCTCGTAGACCTTCCGCAGCTCGCCGAGCGTGAACTCGGGCGGGCAGAAGGCGGTGGCGAGGCCGGTGTACTCGAACTTGGCGCAGACCCGGTCGTGGGCGTCGGCGAGGATCCGGTCGTGGTCGAAGGCGAGGGGCCCCTGGGTGCCGTATGCCAGCCACTCCGCGCGGGCGGCGTCGCTGCCGGCGCGCACGGCGGGAGGATCGGGGACGAGCGCCGCGAAGGCGACCGAGACGACGCGCATCCGCGGGTCGCGGTCCGGTTCGCTGTAGGTGCGCAGCTGCTCCAGGTGGAGCCCGTCACTGTCCGCGAGGCCGGTCTCCTCGGCGAGCTCGCGTCCGGCGGCGGTCTCGGCCGACTCCTCAGGGAGCACGAATCCGCCGGGCAGTGCCCAGTGCCCCGCGTACGGTTCCTGGCCGCGCTCGACGAGCAGCACGTGCAGGCGGCCCGCGCGGACGGTGAAGACGGCGAGGTCGACGGTGACGGCGAACGGCTCGAAGGCGTATTTGTCGTAGCCCTGCATGACCCCCACCCCTTTTCTTTATGGTCACTGAGACTATAAAGGTGCAGGGGTCGGCCCCGCAAGGCACAAAAAGGCGGCCGACCCCTGCGTGCGCAGGGACCGGCCGCCTTCGCTGACCTTGATACGGCCTATGGCCTATGACCTAGTGCCTAGAGGTCGACTTCCTGCATCAGCATGCCGACCTCGGTGTTCGACATCCTGCGCAGCCACCCCGACTTCTGGTCGCCAAGCGCGATCGGCCCGAAGGACGTCCGCACCAGCTTGTCGACCGGGAAGCCCGCCTCCGCGAGCATGCGGCGCACGATGTGCTTGCGGCCCTCGTGCAGCGTCACCTCGACCAGGTAGTTCTTGCCGGTCTGCTCGACGACGCGGAAGTGGTCCGCGCGGGCGTACCCGTCCTCGAGCTGGATGCCGTCCTTGAGCTGCTTGCCCAGGTCACGCGGGATCGGGCCGACGATGTGCGCGAGGTAGACCTTCTTCACGCCGTACTTCGGGTGCGTGAGGCGGTGGGCCAGCTCACCGTGGTTGGTGAGCAGGATGACGCCCTCGGTCTCCGTGTCCAGGCGGCCCACGTGGAAAAGACGCGTCTCGCGGTTGGTCACGTAGTCGCCCAGGCACTGGCGGCCCTCGGTGTCCTCCATGGTGGAGACGACACCGGCGGGCTTGTTCAGCGCGAAGAACTGGTACGACTGGGTGGCGACCGTCAGGCCGTCGACCTTGATCTCGTCCCGCTCCGGCTGGACCCGCATGCCCTGCTCGATCACGATCTCGCCGTTGACCTCGACACGGGACTGCTCGACCAGCTCCTCACAGGCACGGCGCGAGCCGTAGCCCGCGCGGGCGAGGACCTTCTGCAGCCGCTCGCCCTCCTGCTCGGCGCCCGGGAACGTCTTGGGCGGGCTGACCTTCGGCTTGCCCGCGTAACGCTCGCGGTTGCGCTCTTCCTGCCGCGCGTCGTACTCACGGGACGTCGCGGGCGCTCCCGCGCCGCGCCGAGTGCCCCTGTCCGAGCCCTGAGGCGCCCTGGGGCCGCCCTTGGCGCCGCCTCGTGCGGCCGCGCCGCGGCCCTTCTTCGAGGCGTCGCCGCCTACGTCGTAGCGACGCTCCTCGGGGCGGGGCTTGCTCTCACGCTTCGGGGCGGCCTGATCGTCGCGCGCGCCACCGGCGCCGCGGCCCTGCCGGTCCGGGCTGTTACCGGAACCCCGGAAGTCACGCCCGCCACCGCTGCCACGGCCACCGCCGGTCGGGCGGCCACCGCCGGTCGGGCGACCGCCACCGCTCGGGCGACCACCACCGCTCGGGCGACCACCACTGCTCGGGCGCCCACCGCTGCTGCCACGGCTGCCGCTGTTGCCACCACGGCTCCCGCCGTTGTTTCCGCTGCTGTTCCTGCCGTTGCTGCTTCGCATCAAATTTCCGTTAGTCGACTGTGCGGTCGGTGTACTCGTATCCCGGTGCATCGGGTGCGTCCGGGTCGAACGACGGAACGCCTTCCAGCGTCTCGGCCTCGATCGCCTCCGCCTCGGGGAGGAAGGGCGCGAGCTCCGGGAGCTCGTCCAGGCCACGCAGGCCCATCCGCTCCAGAAAATAGTTCGTCGTCCTGTACAGGATCGCACCTGTTTCGGGTTCCGCGCCCGCCTCCCCCACCAGACCCCGCTGGAGAAGGGTCCGCATCACGCCGTCACAGTTCACTCCGCGCACCGCGGAGACCCGCGAACGGCTGACCGGCTGGCGGTACGCGACGACCGCGAGGGTCTCCAGGGCCGCCTGGGTGAGCCGCGCCTGCTGCCCGTCGAGGACGAAGCGCTCGACCGCGGCGGAGTACTCGGGCCGCGTGTAGAACCGCCAGCCGCCCGCCACGAGCCGCAGCTCGAAGCCCCGGCGCTGCACGGTGTACTCGTCGGCAAGCTCCCGCAGGGCGTCGGCGACCTGCCGCCGTGGCCGGTCGAGGATCTTGGCGAGATGCTCCTCGGTGGCCGGTTCGTCGACGACCATGAGGACGGCCTCCAGGGCGGGCCGCAGCTCCAGATCGGCCACGGCGCCGACCAGGTCTCCCGCAGGGCTCGTGTCGTTCACTGGGCTCATGTGACCGTCTCCTCACTCGTCGTCTCGGGGGCGCGGTCGAACTCGTCGGTCACCGTCGGCTGCTCCGCGCCGTCCCCGCCGGTCCACCGCACCATCAGCTCGCCCAGGGCGGTCTCCTGGTCGAGTTCCACGGCCTTCTCGCGGTACAGCTCCAGGAGCGCCAGGAAGCGGGCGACGACGGTGAGGGTGTCCCCCGCGTCCTCGACGAGCACCTGGAAGCTGACCTCGCCCCGCTCCCGCAGCCGGGCCACGACAAGACCGGCCTGCTCCTGCACGGAGACCAGCGGCGCGTGGATGTGGTCGACGTACACCTGAGGCTTAGCCCGGGGCTGCATCGCCTTCACCGCGAGCCGGGCGAACCCCTCGGCACCGATACTGATGACGACCTCGGGCAGCAGCTCGGCATGGTGGGCCTCCAGGCCCACGGTCCGCGGATAGCGCCGCGCCTCGTCCTCGAGCCGCCCGCTGAAGATGTCGGCGATCTGCTTGTACGCGCGGTACTGCAGCAGCCGCGCGAAGAGCAGGTCCCGCGCTTCGAGCAGCGCGAGATCCGCCTCGTCCTCGACCTCCGCGGAGGGCAGCAGGCGGGCCGCCTTGAGGTCGAGCAGGGTGGCGGCGACCACGAGGAACTCGGTGGTCTGATCGAGGTCCCAGTCGGGCCCCATGGCGCGGATGTGCGCCATGAACTCATCGGTCACCGTGGACAGCGCGACTTCGGTGACGTCCATCTTGTGCTTCGAGATGAGCTGAAGCAGCAGATCGAAGGGCCCCTCGAAGTTGGCGAGGCGGACCTTGAACCTGCCGTCGTCGGGCTCGGGAGACGACTCCGGCTCCGGCTCCGACCGTGGCTCCGGTTCGGGCTCCGCCGGAGCCACACCCGGGCCCCGCCCCAAGGCGCGGCGAGGGGCAGGCGGTGCGGAGTCGTCAGTCGTGGCCATCAGGCGGGAACGCTACCGCTACCGCCCGCGAAGCCGTCGTACGAGAATGCTCGCGTCCCCGCGGGACTCAAGATCCGCGAGAACGACGGCCACCGCCTCACGGACGATCCGCCCTCGGTCGACCGCGAGCCCGTGCTCACCGCGCAGGACCAGCCGAGCGTGCTCGAGGTCCATCAGCTCCTCGGCGGACACGTACACGGTGATCTTCTCGTCGTGCCGCTCGCGCCCGCTCGGCCGCCGGTTGGCCGCCCGAGCGCGCCGCCGCGCCTGTGCCGTGGAGGAGGAGTTCGCGGACCTGCCGCCGCCCTGTGCGGCGGCGCCTTCCTGGCCCTCGCCGGGACGGCGTCCGTCCTTCTCGGCATCGGTGGTGGCCGACCGGCTGCGGGACTCGCCCGACTCCGCGTCGGCGGCGCCGTGTTCGGCGGCGTCACCGCCGTCTCCCGCCGTGGCACCGCCGCGTGCGTCACCGGCCGCGGTCTCGTCGCTCTCGCCCGCGGGCGGTGGCACCCGAGCCTCGCCGTTCGCCTGGCGCCGCGGGGACGACGACGTCAGCGCCATCCCCCCGGTCGTGCGGAACAGTTCGTCGGCCCCCGGCAGACTCACTCGGCGTGACACCGGGCGAGCACCTCCCTGGCGAGCTGGCGATAAGCGGCCGCGCCGACCGAGTTCGATGCGTACGTCGTGATCGGCTCACCGGCGACCGTGGTCTCCGGGAAGCGGACCGTGCGTCCGATCACCGTGTGGTACACGTGATCGTCGAAGGCCTCGACCACCCGTGCGAGCACCTCACGGCTGTGCACCGTGCGGGAGTTGTACATGGTGGCGAGGATGCCGTCGAGCTCCAGGTCGGGGTTGAGCCGCTCCTGGACCTTCTCGATGGTCTCCGTCAGCAGGGCCACACCGCGCAGCGCGAAGAACTCGCACTCGAGCGGCACGATCACCTTGTGAGCCGCCGTCAGGGCGTTCACGGTGAGCAGGCCGAGCGAGGGCTGACAGTCGATCACGATGTAGTCGTAGTCCTGCATCAGCGGCTTCAACGCCCGCTGCAGCGTGGACTCTCGGGCGACCTCGCTGACCAACTGCACTTCGGCGGCCGACAGGTCGATGTTGCTGGGCAGCAGGTCCATGTTCGGGACCGCCGTCTTCAGCAGCACCTCGTCGGCCGACATGCCCCGCTCCATGAGCAGGTTGTAGACCGTCAGGTCCAGCTCCATCGGGTTCACCCCGAGGCCCACGGAGAGGGCGCCCTGCGGGTCGAAGTCGACGAGCAGGACACGGCGTCCGTACTCCGCGAGCGCGGCGCCCAGGTTGATGGTCGACGTCGTCTTGCCCACGCCGCCCTTCTGGTTGCACATCGCGATGATCTTCGCGGGGCCGTGATCGGTCAGCGGGCCCGGGATCGGGAAGTACGGCAGCGGGCGTCCGGTGGGACCGACGCGCTCACGGCGCTGACGGGCCGCGTCCGGGGCCAGCGTGGCCGCGTACTCGGGATCGGGCTCGTACTCGGCGTCAGGGTCGTAGAAGTGCCCCTTGGGCAGTTCCTCGTAGTCGGCGAGTTGGGTGTGGGTGGTGTTCTCGCCACTCCGGTCGCCGGCCATGGCGTTCACGTGATGGCCATCCATGCTCTGGGGTGCAGACGATGTCGACTGGGTCGCCCCAGTCGGCTGTGCCTGCTGGGGGTTCTGGCGGGCTTCGAAGGTGCGGACAGCGACGGAGCCGACAGCCTCGAGCCCCACGGGTCCTTGGCCCCGCTCAGAGGTTCCTGGTTGACCACCCCCGGGAGCAAATGTCGACTCATTCACAAGTCGTCTTACCTCCTTGGTGACCAGGAAATTTCTCGATAGGTCAGCGTGGCACCATGCCGACGGTTGGCGACTCTATGGCGTGTCACCGGTCCGCAGCAACACAATCCGCCGGACCCGGCCCGATGTGTCGGCAATCGAACGCCCCCATGTCAAGGGCGCGCGGGGTGCCATTGGCACATTTCCGGGGTGGGCGAATCGGTTAAAGGGTTACGTTCAAGGCGAGTTGACCATGTCCACGGACATACGCATACGGCCGGACCCCTCTCAAGGTCCGGCCGTGGGCGTGAGATTGACGACTTTCGTTGACGAAAGCGGTCAGGTTCAGCCGAGGAGCGTCTCCAGCTCGACGTGCTCGAGGCCGTGCGACTCCGCGACCTCCTTGTAAACCACCTGGCCGTCATGGGTGTTGAGGCCCAGGGCGAGCGCGTGGTCACGGCGCAGCGCCTCGACCCAGCCGCGGTTCGCCAGCTCGACGATGTACGGCATCGTCGCGTTGGTCAGCGCGTACGTCGAGGTGTTGGGCACCGCGCCGGGCATGTTGGCGACGCAGTAGAACACCGAGTTGTGGACCGGGAAGGTCGGCTCGGCGTGCGTCGTCGGGTGCGAGTCCTCGAAGCAGCCGCCCTGGTCGATCGCGATGTCGACAAGGACACTTCCGGGCTTCATGCGCGACACGAGCTCGTTGGTGACCAGCTTCGGGGCCTTGGCTCCCGGGATGAGGACGGCGCCGATGACGAGGTCGGCGTCGAGGCAGGCCTTCTCCAGCTCGAAGGCGTTGGAGACGACGGTCTGGATCTTCGTACCGAAGATCTTGTCCGCCTCCTTGAGCTTGTTGATGTCCCTGTCGAGCAGGGTCACGTGGAAGCCCATGCCGATGGCGATCTGCATGGCGTTCCAGCCGGAGACGCCACCGCCGATGACGACGGCCTTGCCGGCCGCGACACCCGGGACGCCGCCGGGCAGGACACCGCGGCCGCCCTGGGCGGCCATCAGGTGGTAGGCGCCGACCTGCGGGGCCAGGCGGCCCGCGACCTCTGACATCGGGGCGAGCAGCGGGAGCGCGCGGTTCGCGGTCTCGACCGTCTCGTACGCGATGGCGGTGGTGCCGGACTCCAGGAGCGCGTCCGTGCACTCCTTGGACGCGGCCAGGTGCAGGTAGGTGAAGAGGGTCTGGTCCTTGCGGAGGCGGTGGTACTCCTCCGCGACCGGCTCCTTGACCTTCAGGAGGAGGTCGGCGGTGGCCCAGACCTCGTCGGCGGTGTCCAGGATGACCGCGCCCGCGGAGACGTACTCCGCGTCCGTGATCGAGGAGCCGACACCGGCGTTCCGCTCGATGACGACCTGGTGGCCGTGGCGCACCAGCTCGTGCACACCGGCGGGGGTGATGGCCACCCGGAACTCGTTGTTCTTGACCTCGCGGGGGATGCCGACCTTCACGTCGATCACGGTCCTCTTGGCTCAGGGGTTTTTCGGGCAATGCACTACATACCGACACACAAGAGGGCGCATCGGAGACACCACGGAAGTACGCGGCGGAGCCAGTCTAATGAAGGACTTCTCGCTGTCTAGCCTTTCAATGCATCAATCTTCTGCGGAAGTGCTACGGATTTCGTAGGCGGAAGACTCAGCTCCAGCTTTCGATGCAAGCCCTGTGACCTCCTCAAGCTCCATTCCCAGGATGCGCTCGGCGGCGCTGCGGTGCAGCCGGGCGGCCGCCGGGTCCCCGAGCCGGTCCAGGGTGTCGGCAAGCCTGAGCTGCAGCGCCGCCTGCAGACGTACGTCGCCGGCCTGCCGCGCCCACTCGACGGCCTCCTGGCAGGTGCGCAGCGACTCCTCGGGGCGGCCCGCGTACTCCTGCACCCGCGCCAGCTCGCTCAACGCCCTTGCCTGGCCCGCCACATCGCCGGTCCTGCGGTGTCCGGTGACGGCCGAGCTCCAGTTGCGCAGCGCCTCGCCGTAGCGGCCCGCGTACGTGTGCACCGTTGCGATCCGGCCGTAGAGGCGGGCGGCGTCGGTGCGCTCGTCGCGCGCGAGCCGGTGGGCGAGGGCGCGCCCGAACCAGTCCGAGGCCCGCGACCAGTCCCCCAGTTCCTGGTAGGCGCTGCCTACGGATTCCATCGCGCGGCCGGTCGCGTACGGATCATTTGCCTCCCGTCCGGCGTCCAGAGCCAGCCGGTAGCGCGCCAGCGCCTCTTGCGTACGTCCCGTCCTCGCGTCCAGGTCCGCGAGGTTCAGGAGGGCCGCCGCCTGCTCGCGGGGCAGGTGCCGGCGCTCGGCGACATCGAGGACGAGGCGGTGGATGCCGTACAGCTCGGGAGCCGCGTCCTCCGTGCCCCGGTGGGCGACCAGGGCCCGCGTCAGGGCCGCCATCAGCCGTCGCGCGAGGGTGTCGAGGTCTCCGTCGGCGACCGCGAGGCGGGCGGCGGCGAGCAGGGCGGGCTGCCGGATGCGCAGCCACTCGGCGGCGGCGCCGGGGCTGGGGAAGCGCAGGGCGCGCGGCATGCCGGCGAGCTTCTTGCGGGCCGCCGAGCCGTCCGGCTCCGTGACCGCACGGCAGGACTGGAGCAGGCGCACGGTCCGCTCCAGCATCCTGGCCCGGGCCAGCTGCACCTCGGCGGGCCGGTCCTGGGTCTCGGTGAGCGTGCGGAGCAGCGGCATCAGACAGCCCGGCAGCTCGTACTGCGGAAGCGGCGAGTCCACGGCCCTGACCAGGCCGAGCTTCACGAAGTCGTCCAGGGTCGTGCGGGCGGCGGAGACCGAGCAGCCCGCGAGCGCGGAGGCGGTGTGCGGGTCGACGTGGCCCGCGGGGGCGAGGGAGAGGAAGCGCAGTATCCGCGCGGCCGCCGACGGCAGCGAGGCGTACGAGTGCCGGAAGACACGCGTGAGCGCGGATCCCTCCTCGGGCCGCTCGTGCACCTGCTTGGCCAGGTCGGCGACGGCCGCCTTGGGCCGCACGGAGAGCCAGCCGCCGGCCAGGACGAGCGCGGCGGGATGCGCGGCGCACGCCTCGACCAGGCTCTCCGCGGAGCGCGGGTCGACGGTGATGCGCACCGGGCCGGCCGCGCGGGAGAGCAGTTCGACCGCGGCGGCGGAGTCCAGGCCGCCCAGCGTGCACGGCCGCACGTCCGGGATCCCGGTGAGCGGGCCCTCCGACACGGCGACGGCCAGGCATTCGGGTGCGTCCGGGAGCAGCGGGTCGACCTGCTCGGCGTCCGCGGCGCCGTCCAGGAGCAGCAGGGCCCGGCGTCCCGAGAGGGCGTCCCGGAGCACTTCGGCGAGTTCGTCCTCGTCGGCTCCCGGGGGTGCGGGGACGTCGAGGGCGTCCAGGAGTTCCCTGGCGGTGCGCTCCGTGGGCACGCGCGTTCCGTCGGGTTCGGTGAGGTGGGCGCGGAGCACCCCGTCGGGGTAGTCGTCGGCGAGCCGCCGCGCGAGTTCCTCGGCGAGCGCCGTGCGGCCCGATCCGGGGCGGCCCGCGATGAGGAGCACGCGTGCGCGTGGCGCCTTGCGGCCCGAGATGGTGTCGAGCCCCGCTCGGTCGATGTCGGCACGGAGCTCTTTCAACTCCCGGAGCCGGCCGATGAATTGACCGGCGTCGGAAGTCCGGTCCGAAGCGGGCCGCGGCACCGCGCCCCCCGCTGCCGATCCGTCCGTGTCGACTGCCTGATCCGTCACGGGCCATGCTCCGTCCGCCTGCGCGCGAACCCGCCGGGACTCCGGTCGGGACGCTTCCAGAGCCTAGTTCAGGCCCTGCCGCCTCCCCCGACGAGCGGCGCGCACAAGTCCCCCGATCGGATCAGTAGATCGTCATATCGGACAGCTCTCATGGCCCTCAGGCGCCGCTCAGGCCTCGAAGGGGCGCGCGGGCCAGGGCGCGTCGGCCGGGCGCAGCGCGTCGACGCCGTCGCCGCTCAGCACGGCCGTCAGTGAAAGGGCGCCCACGACGAGGCAGTTGTTGTGCAGCTCGCCGGCGAGCACGCCGCGTACGAGCTCTTCGAGGGGGACCCGCGCCAGCTCCATGTCGGCCTCCTCCTCGGAGACCTCGAAGCGCTCGCCTTCCGCCTCGGAGAGATCGCGGGCGAGGAAGATGCGCACGGCCTCGTCGCAGCCGCCGGGCGTGGTGTAGACGTCGGTCAGGACGCGCCAGTCCTCGGCCTTGACGTGCGCCTCTTCGTAGAGCTCGCGCTGGGCGGCGTGCAGGGGGTTCTCGCCGGGGATGTCGAGAAGGCCGGCCGGGATCTCCCAGAGCTTGTGGTGGACGGGGTGGCGGTACTGACGCAGCACCAGGACGCGACCCGCTTCGTCCAGGGCGAGCACGGCGACCGAGCCGGGGTGCACTTGGTAGTCACGGCGGACGACGGTCCCGTCGGGCATGACCACGTCGTCGGTGCGTACGGAGGTCTTGTTGCCGACGAAGGGGGTCTCCGTCGCCGTGACCTGCCACTCCTCGGCGGTGTCCTTGATCGTCATGTCGCCCTGTCCTCCCACACGTGCAAACAGAAACCGGGGCACGCGCCTCATAAGGCTCGTACCCCGGCAACCGTATCGCTCTTGTGTTACTTACCCGTCTGGCGCTCCACCGCGGCCTTCACCAGGCCCGCGAAGAGCGGGTGCGGGCGCGTCGGGCGCGAGCGCAGCTCCGGGTGCGCCTGGGTGGCGACCAGGTAGGGGTGGACCTCGCGCGGGTACTCGACGTACTCGACGAGCTTGCCGTCGGGGGACGTGCCGGAGAAGAGGATTCCGGCGTTCTTCTCGAGCTCGGCGCGGTAGGAGTTGTTCACCTCGTAGCGGTGACGGTGACGCTCCTCGACGTACTCCTTGCCGTCGTACACCTCACGGGCGATGGAACCCTCGGCGAGCTTCGCGGGGTACATGCCCAGGCGCATCGTGCCGCCCATGTCGCCCTCGCCCGCGACGATGTCCAGCTGCTCCGCCATGGTCGAGATGACCGGGTGGGCGGTGGCGGAGTCGAACTCCGTGGAGTTGGCGTCGGGGATGTCCGCGAGGTTGCGGGCGGCCTCGATCACGATGCACTGCAGGCCGAGGCAGAGGCCGAGCAGCGGGATCTTGTTCTCGCGGGCGAAGGTGATGGCGCCGACCTTGCCGGTGACGCCGCGGTCGCCGAAGCCGCCGGGGATGCAGACCGCGTCGACGTCGCCGAGCTGCTTGGCGGCGCCCGCCGCGGTCTTGCAGTCGTCCGAGGTGACCCACTTGACCTTGACGCGGGCGCGGTTGGCGAAGCCGCCGGCGCGCAGCGCCTCGGTCACCGAGAGGTAGGCGTCGGGCAGGTCGATGTACTTGCCGACCAGCGCGATGGTGACCTCGTGGTTCGGGTTGTGCACCCGGTCCAGGAGGTCCTCCCACTGGGTCCAGTTCACGTCGCGGAACGGGAGGTCGAGCTTGCGCACCACGTAGGCGTCGAGGCCCTCGGTGTGCAGGACCTTCGGGATGTCGTAGATCGACTTGGCGTCGACACAGGCGACGACCGCGTCCTCGTCGACGTCGCACATCAGCGAGATCTTGCGCTTGATGGCGGTCGGCACGTCGCGGTCGGCGCGCAGCACGATGGCGTCCGGCTGGATACCGATGTTGCGCAGGGCAGCGACCGAGTGCTGGGTCGGCTTGGTCTTCAGCTCACCGGACGGGCCGATGTAGGGCAGCAGCGAGATGTGCACGACGAAGACGTTGTCGCGGCCGACCTCGTGGCGGACCTGGCGGACGGTCTCCAGGAACGGCAGGGACTCGATGTCGCCGACCGTGCCGCCGACCTCCGTGATGACGACGTCGACGTCGTCGGTGGCCATGCGGCGGATGCGGTGCTTGATCTCGTTGGTGATGTGCGGGATGACCTGGACGGTGTCGCCGAGGTACTCACCGCGCCGCTCCTTGGCGATGACCTGCGAGTAGACCTGGCCGGTGGTGACGTTGGCCGTGCCGTCGAGGTCGACGTCCAGGAAACGCTCGTAGTGGCCGATGTCCAGGTCGGTCTCGGCGCCGTCGTTCGTGACGAACACCTCTCCGTGCTGGAAGGGGTTCATCGTGCCGGGGTCGACGTTCAGGTACGGGTCGAGCTTCTGCATGGTGACGCGCAGGCCACGCGCCTTGAGGAGCGCACCCAGGCTTGAGGCAGTCAGACCCTTGCCGAGGGAAGAGGCGACACCCCCGGTGACGAAGATGTGCTTGGTCGTCGTGGATTTAGGCTGCATAGCCAAAGGGGGGCTCCCGTGGTCGCGGTCTGGAGGGTGCGTACCGGCGCCCTCACCAGGGATTCGGGGGAGGTGCCGTCGCTGCGGTTCGGGGGTTCAATGACCACCGGCTCACGGGCTACCAGGGTATCAGCGACGGGACGAGGCTGCTTCCGGCCACGCTCGGGCTCCCGCGTCACACCTCCCTCACCTGGCGCTCACCCGTTCGGCGCAGGCTGGTTGCCAGGAGCGGCGCGCAGATCACCGAGGTGCGTCGTATCCTGCTCGGACACTCGCTGCAGAGCCGGACCGATCAACGGCAATCACCCCCCGTCCGTTCCCCGGAACAAGAGGCTCGTGCAGTTCGTTTTACAGCGAACCCTTGACCGTAGAGCGAGCGCCCCCGAGAGGGCGACGTGGCCGTTTGACTGGAGATGCACGTGGCCGGGCGCATCGAGGATTACGCACTCATCGGAGACATGCAGACCGCTGCCCTGGTCTGCCGGGACGGAACAGTCGACTGGCTGTGCCTGCCCCGCTTCGACTCGCACGCCATCTTCGCCGGATTGCTCGGCACGGAGGAGCACGGATTCTGGCGCCTCGGGCCCGCTCACAGCCCCGACGCACCACCGCCGACCGCCGCGCGGCGCACCTACCGCGGCGACTCGCTGATCCTGGAATCCGAGTGGGACACCCCGCGCGGCACGGTCCGCGTGACCGATTTCATGCCGCCGCGCGACACGGACGCCCCGCAGCTCGTGCGGATCGTCGAGGGCGTCAGCGGCCGGGTGCCGATGCGCTCCGCGCTGCGGATGCGTTTCAGCTACGGCCGTGTGGTGCCCTGGGTCCACAAGGTCGACGGGCGCACGGTGGCCGTCGCCGGGCCCGACTCGGTCTGGCTCGACACCGACGCCCAGACGTTCGGCAAGGACCTCACGACGTACTCGGACTTCACGGTCGCGCCCGGTGAGCGGATCGCGTTCACCATCTCGTGGCAGCCCTCGCACAAGCAGCCGCCCGCGCCGGCCGAGCCCGAGAACGCCCTCGCCGCCACGCAGGACTTCTGGCGGGAGTGGGTCGAGCACTGCACGTACCACGGGCCGTACCGCGAGGCCGTGGTCCGCTCGCTGATCACGCTGAAGGCCCTGACGTACGCCCCGACGGGCGGCATCGTCGCGGCGCCCACGACATCGCTGCCCGAGGACATCGGGGGCTCCCGCAACTGGGACTACCGCTACACCTGGCTGCGCGACGCCGCCATCACGCTCTCCTCGCTCCTGCGCACCGGATACCGCGAGGAGGCCCGCGCCTGGCGCGAGTGGCTCCTGCGGGCGGTGGCGGGCGACCCCGAGAACCTGCAGATCATGTACGGCATCGCGGGCGAGCGCGAGCTCGGCGAGGCCGAGCTGGACTGGCTGCCGGGGTACGAGGGCTCGACCCCGGTCCGGGCCGGAAACGGCGCCGCGCACCAGCTCCAGCTCGATGTGTACGGCGAGGTCACCGAGGCCCTGCACCTGGCGCACATGACGGGCCTGGCCCGCAGCGACTACGCCTCGTTGCTCCAGCTCAAGCTGATCCGCTATCTGGAGACGCACTGGGACCAGCCGGACGAGGGCATCTGGGAGGTCCGCGGCCCGCGCCGCCACTTCGTGCACTCCAAGGTGATGGTCTGGGTCGCCGTCGACCGCACGATCAAGCTCATCGAGTCCGGCGACGCGGACGGCCCCCTGGAGAAGTGGCGCGAGCTGCGCGACGACATCCACCGGGACGTCTGCGAGAAGGGCTACGACAAGGAGCGGAACACGTTCACGCAGTCGTACGGCTCCAAGGAACTGGACGCCTCTCTGCTGCTGATCCCGCAGATGGGCTTCCTGCCGCCCGACGACAAGCGTGTGATCGGCACGATCGAGGCGATCCAGCGGGAGCTCTCGACGTCGGACGGCTTCATCCTGCGCTACCCCACCGCGGGCGACGACGCAGGCGTGGACGGCCTCGAAGGCGACGAAGGCGCCTTCCTCGCCTGTTCGTTCTGGATGGCGGACGACCTGGCGATGATCGGCCGGGTGGACGAGGCCCGCAAGCTCTTCGAGAAGCTGCTCGCGCTCCGCAACGACCTGGGGCTGCTCGCCGAGGAGTGGGATCCGCGGCTGCAGCGCCAGGTCGGCAACTTCCCGCAGGCGTTCAGCCACGTGCCGCTGATCGACACGGCACTGCGACTTACGGCCAGTGGGGCATACGGCGGTTAGCGAGGCCCTTCAGGTCCGGACGGCGACGGGTTCCCCGTCGCCGTCCGTGCGTTCGGCCGCGTCCTCCAGGACGACGCGGCCGATGATCTCGTAGCGGGCGGGGCTCCTCGCCTTCAGATACAGGCCGAGGCCGAGCCCCCCGAAGAAGACGAGGCCGACGATCCAGGGGATGGCCTTGAAGAACAGGGAGTCCGCTGCCGTGCCCGCCGCGGTGTCCATGTTGATCACGAGCAGGACGACGACGGCGATCATGCCGATGCCGCCGAGCAGCGGGGCGACCAGCGTCGTGAACCAGTGCCGGTCCTCAGGGTGGTTCTTCCGGAAGTAGCCGATGACGGCGAACGAGCAGAGGGTCTGCACGATGAGGATCGCCATCGTGCCGAGGATCGCGAGCAGCGTGTACAGGTGGATGTACGGGTCCTGGCCGGTGAGCCAGAAGGCACCGACCAACGCGACGGCGATGGCCGACTGGACGTAGGAGGCGATGTACGGGGAGCCGTGCTTGGGGTGTGTGCGGCCCAGGCCCCGGTGCAGGAATCCCTCGCGCCCGATCGCGTACAGATAGCGCGAGGCGCACTGGTGGAAGGCCATGCCGCAGGCGAACGAGCCGGTGATCAGGAGCCATTGGAAGGTGTCGACCGCCCACGCGCCGATGAAGGTGTGGGCCGGGTCGAAGAACAGGTCGAGCGGGCTCGTGGACTGCGAGACCTTGACCGAACCGGCGAGGCCGTTGCCCGCGATCGTCATCCAGGAGACGTAGATGTAGAACAGGCCGACGCCGACGACCGAGACGAGGGTCGCGCGCGGGATGACCTTCTTGGGGTTGCGGGACTCCTCGCCGTACATCGCGGTGGACTCGAAGCCGACCCAGGACCAGAAGGCGAAGAAGAGGCCGAGCCCCGCCGAGGTGCCGGTGAAGGCGTTCTTGGGGTTGATGGGTTCGACGGGGATGCCGTCGGGGCCGCCGCCGTGGATCAGTACGGCGGTGGCGACGGCGAAGAGGACCGCGATCTCGGCGATCAGCATCACGCCGAGCGCCTTCGCGGTGAGGTTGATGTCGAAGTACGACAGGACGACGGTGACGGCGAGCATCGCGGCCGCGTAGAGGATCCACGGCAGGTCGACGCCGAGCTGATCGTGGACGGTGGTCCTGGCGAAGTACGCGAAGACACCGACGATCGACGCCTCGAAGACGACGTACGCGAGGACGGCGAGCATCCCGGAGGCCATGCCCGCGATGCGGCCAAGGCCATGCGAGATGTAGCCGTAGAAGGCGCCGGCGGCGGTGATCCGCTTGGCCATGGCGACGTATCCGACCGAGAACACGGTCAGGACGAGCGTCGCGAAGAGATAGCCCGCGGGCGCTCCGGTGCCGTTGCCCGCGCCGACCGCGATGGGGAGATTGCCGGTCATCGCCGTGATGGGCGCCGCGGTGGCGACCGCCATGAAGACGACTCCGACGAGGCCTACGGAGTTCGCCTTGAGTCGGTGGACCTCAGGTGCGACGGTTTGCTCCGACATATGTTCTGGCTTGTGCTCTGGCATGGCGGGCACCCTGCCGTGGAGTGACGTACGCCACAACCGACAGGGGGTCGCGCAATTGGCGCCGCGGGGCGACGAGTTGTCGGGTCGAGAGCGGACCAGATCACTCCCGTAACCGGTCGGAGATGTTCCCGGAACGAATGCGCAGGTAGCGTCCGCCACATGGACAGTCAGGGCACGCAGGGCACTCAGGGCGGCATCACCGTGCAGCGGGCCCTGGAGCTTCCGGGGCTGCGCGGTGGGCTCCCCGAGGTGGTCGCGGGCGCCGAGCGGCTGCAGCGCACGGTGCGGTGGGTGCACGCGGGCGAGGTGCCGAACATCGCCTCGCTCCTCAAGGGCGGTGAGCTGCTCCTGACCACGGGCCTCGGCCTCGGCGCACGCCCCGCCGAGCAGCGCGTCTTCGTGCGCAAACTGGCCGAGCGCGGCATCGCGGCCCTCGTCGTCGAGCTGGGCCCGCGCTTCACGCGGCTCCCCGCTGCGATCGTGGAGACCGCGCGCTCGGCGGGTCTTCCGCTGGTGCAGCTGCACCGCGAGGTGCCCTTCGTGACGGTCACGGAGGAGGTCCACACCGAGATCGTCAACGGCCACTACGCCCTGCTCCAGCGGGCGGAGGAGGTCCACCGGCGCTGCACGGAGGCGCTGCTCGGCGGGGGCGGCGTGCCCCAAGTCCTCAACGTCCTCGCGGACTTCAGCGGTAACCCGGTGTTCCTGGAGACGCCGGACGGACAGCTTCTGTACGCCGCGGGGGCGGGCACGGAGTGTGCCGATCCGCTCCAGGTGTGGGAGGGGCTGCGGGGCAGGACCGTCGACCGGGACGGGCCGCCCGCGGGCGCGCTGCTCGTCGACGTGCCGGGGGGTGGTCCTGGCTCGGGCTCGGTGCGCGCCAGGCTCGTGCTGCTCGCCGTGGAGTCCGCGCTGCTTCCGGTGCACCGGATCGCGGCGGAGCGGGCCGCGGGCTCGCTCGCGGTGGTCCTGATGCAGGCACGGCAGGAGGAGGAGCTCGCCGCGCGCGGCCGTGGTGACTTCCTGACCGATCTGGCGGAGGGGCGGATCCGGGCCGACGACGCGCCCGCCCAGGCGCGGGTGCTCGGCTTCAAGCCCGGCGAGAGCCCGCTGCTCCCGGTCGTGATGCGGCTCGCGGACGGTCTTCCGCCCGGCGGCGGCTGGGCCGTGCTCGCGCGGGCGGTGGCGGAGGAGCTCGCGGCGGTGGGGGTGGCGGTGCTGCTCGGCGTACGTCCGGTCGAGGGGCGCGTCCCGCTGCTCCTAGGACTCCGTACGGAATCCGAACGCACCGCGGTGGCCGACCGGGTCGCGGCGGCGCTGCGGGCGGGCGTGGAGCGGGCGGGGATGCAGCGGGCCGGGGCGCTGCCG
>NZ_BAAAUG010000196.1:0-8526 GCF_039533825.1 Streptomyces rectiviolaceus | reverse complement strand
CGCCGGGCCGGCGTGCAGCGTGCCGCCGGCCAGGCGCACCCGTTCGTCGAGGCCGACCAGGCCGCTGCCGCCGGATGCCACCCCGGGCAGTCGCCCGGCAGTGGCCGGGCCGTTCACCACCGTCAGGCGCAGGGTGTCGCCGTCCCGCGCGAGGCGGACACGGACCGGAGCGCCGGGCGCGTGCTTGGCCGCGTTCGTCAGGGACTCCTGGAGTACGCGGTGCACGGCGAGTGCGACCATCGGCGGCAGGTCCTGCGTGGCCCCCGACCGTTCGAGCGTGACCTCGACCCCGGAGGCCCGCGCGCGCTCGACCACGGCGTCCGCGCTCTCCTCCGACGGCGCCCTCGGCGGCACTTCGTCGTCGGCCCGCAGCACGCCGATGATCTCCCGCAGCCGCTCGGTCGCCGCACCCGCCGCCTCGCGCAGCTCGCCGACGGCCGCCTGCCGGCGTGCGTCGAGGGTGGGATCGACCTCCAGCACGCCCGCCTGGACGGCGATGAGCGTCAGGTCGTGGCCGAGCGAGTCGTGCATGTCGCCCGCGATCCTGGCCCGTTCGCGGATGCGGGTGCGGTCCGCGACGGCCTGCTGTTCCTCCTCCATGCGCTCGGCGAGCCGCCAGCCGGTGGCCATCAGATCGGTGTACTGACGGCGGTAGCGGCCGAGCAGCCAGGGCAGCACCACGCCGATCAGGAGCGTCAGGAGCATCGAGGGCCAGCCCCACAGATCGCTCGACACGACCGCGCACAGCACGAGCCCGGCCACGGCGACCGCCCCGAAGAGCCACAGCGCGGGACGGACCGCGACCGTGCGGCTGCCCGCGAGATACCCGAAGACGGCGAGCGCCGCCCAGTAGGCGGGCGTCAGCATCTCCGCGTCCGTCATCAGACTCAGCGCGACCGGCACGGCCAGCGCCACGAGCGGCCACCGCCTGCTGAACACCGCGGCGCCCCCGAGCAGCGGGACACCCACGGCCGCCACGACCGCGTCAGGTCCGTCCGGAGCGAGGGCGGCCGAGACGGGCGGTGCGCACACCACGAGCCACAGCCCGATGTCGAAGAGCCGGGGAAGCCAGCCGTGTATGCCGCGCATCCGCCAAGCATCGCCGATCAACCCTGGCCCGCGCCCCCGACGAAAGTAGGGGATCGCCCCTCCCGGGCCCTGGGGGCGCTCACTCCCCGCCGACGAGCCCCGCCTCGTACGCGAGGATCGCGGCCTGCACCCGGTTCTTGAAGCCGAGGCGGGCCAGGACCTGGCTGACGTACGCCTTCACCGTGCCCTCGACGACATGCAGCCGCCCTGCGATCTCCGCGTTCGACAGACCGGCCCCGACCAGCGCGAGCACCTCACGCTCGCGCGCCGTCAGCTCCTCGACGCGGGCCCGCGCGGTGGCCTGCTTGCCGAGCTGCCCCGCGCCGAGGTGGGAGATGACCCGCCGGGCGATCGACGGCGAGAGATACGCGCCGCCGTCGGCGACGGCCTGGACCCCGGCGATCAGCTCGCGCGGATTGCCGGACTTGAGCAGGAAACCGGCCGCGCCCGAGCCGAGCGCGCTCGCGATGTACTCGTCCTCGGAGAACGTGGTGAGCATCGCCACCGCCGTCCCGGGCGCGACCTTGTGCAGCTCGGCCGCCGCCTGGAGGCCGTCGAGCCGGGGCATCCGGATGTCGAG
This sequence comes from Streptomyces rectiviolaceus, assembly GCF_039533825.1. NCBI lineage: Bacteria > Bacillati > Actinomycetota > Actinomycetes > Kitasatosporales > Streptomycetaceae > Streptomyces > Streptomyces rectiviolaceus. The sequence continues at coordinate 6,857 of NZ_BAAAUG010000196.1, read as the reverse complement.
GAGGCAGACGTCCGGGCGGTGCCTGAGCGCGAGGTCGACCGCCTCGCGCCCGTCCGCCGCCTCGGCGACGACCTCGATGCCCTCGGCGGTGCCGAGGATCGCCCGCACCCCGGCCCGGATCATCGCCTCGTCATCGGCAAGCAGCACTCGGATCATGCAGGCACGTTACCCGGCGGCATCGGACCTTACGAAAGTGCAGGGCAGGTGCTGACCAAGGTCCCCTGTCCCCGGCCGCGCCGCTTCGTAGCGTCCCTGTCATCACCGCCGACGCGGCCGAAGACGTCGGCGCCGAGAGGGAGTTGGGGAACGATGCTCACGCTGCGGAGCCTGACCAAGAGATACGGCGAGAAGACCGCCGTCGACGAACTGTCCCTGGAGGTGGCGCCCGGGAAGATCACCGGCTTCCTCGGGCCGAACGGCGCGGGCAAGTCCACCACGATGCGCATGATCCTGGGCCTGGACCACCCCACATCGGGCACCGCCCTCATCAAGGGCAAGCGGTACGCCGACCACACGCATCCCCTGAGGGAGGTCGGCGCGCTCCTGGACGCCAAGGCCGTGCACCCCCGGCGCAGCGCGTACAAGCACCTCCTGGCCATGGCGCGCAGCCACGGCATCCCCGCACGCCGCGTCGACGAGGTCCTCGAGGCCACGGGGCTCGGTGATGTGGCGGGCAAGCGGGCGGGCTCGTTCTCGCTCGGCATGGGGCAGCGCCTCGGCATCGCGGGAGCGCTGCTCGGCGACCCGGAGGTGCTGATGCTCGACGAGCCGGTCAACGGGCTCGACCCGGACGGCGTGCTCTGGATCCGCCGCTTCCTGCGCTCGCTCGCCGCGCAGGGCAGGACGGTGTTCGTCTCCAGCCATCTGATGAGCGAGATGGAGGTCACCGCCGACCGCCTTGTCGTGATCGGCAAGGGACGGCTCATCGCGGACGCGCCGATGGAGGACATTCTCGCGCGCGGCTCCCGCAACGCGGTCCGTGTGCGCGGGCCCGAGGCCCAGGGGCTGCGCGCCCTGGCGGGACGGCTCGTGCCGGAGGCGCGCGACGTCCAGTGGGTCTCGGCGAACGAGCTGGTGGTGACGGGCCTGACGCCGGAACGCGTCGGCGATCTGGCCCACGAAGGACACGTACGACTGCATGAGCTGCGCGCCGTCGAGGCGTCACTGGAAGAGGCATACATGGAACTGACCGCGGGCAGCGTCGAGTTCGGGGAGGCCCGGCTGTGAGCACCCAGACTTCCGGGCAGCAGCAGCGCCTGGCGGGCTCGCCGCGGACGGCCGGCGGCGGCCTTCGCGGGGCCGTGGCCGCCGAGTGGACCAAGCTGTTCTCGCTCCGCTCGACGTGGTACTTCCTGCTCACGGCTGCTGCCGTGATGGGGGTGACGGCCGCGTGCGTCGGGGCGGTCACCCACGACGCGGGGGCTTCGGCCGCCGACCCCGCGACGCTCGCCACCGTCTTCGGCGTCGAGTTCGTCGTCGCCGGTCTCGCCATGCTCTGTGTCACCGGCGAGTACGCCACCGGCAGCATCACCAACACCCTCCAGTGCGTGCCGGACCGCGCACGCCTGCTGATCGCCAAGAGCCTCACGGTGGGAGCCGTCACTTTCGCCGCCGGACTCGTGCTCGCGGTGCTCGGGGTCGTGGCGGGCGCGGCGGCCATGGACGAGTCGACGTCCGACTTCGGACAGGTGGCGGGCCAGGTGTTTGCGATCGCCGTTCACCTGATGCTCATGAGTGTCCTGACCATCGGCCTCGCGGCCATCGTGCGCAGTTCAGCCGGGGCCATCACCGTGCTGTTCGTGCTGCTGCTCATCGTGCCGACGATCCTCCAATCGATTCCCCTCGACTTCCTCACGAACCTGGCGCAGTTCCTGCCCCAGGCGGTGGGCACGCAGTTCCTCACCGGTGACGCGGACCTGTACGGCCCCGCGACCGGGCTGCTGCTCCTGGCGGCCTGGACGGCCGCCTCCCTGACCCTGGCCACGGCGATCCTCGGGCGCCGCGACGCCTGAGCCCTCCTCCGTCCCCCTCCGTCCCCCCTCCGCCCACGACCGACCCTCCCCGAACGGAGACCGGAACTGTCATGCCCTCGACATCCGCCGCATCGACGCCCACCGCTCGCGTCGCGTCCACGGCTCCCGCCGCCCCCGCCATCTCCAGCTCGTACGTCACGTCCATCGCCGACTCCGATGAGCAGATCCGGGCCGCGCAGCGGCTGCGGTACCGCGTCTTCGGCGAGGAGCTGGGCGCCACGCTCCACACCTCCCTGCCCGGCCACGACGTGGACCCCTACGACGACCTCGTGGACCACCTGATCGTCACCGACACCACCACCGGCGAGGTCGTCGGCACCTATCGCCTGCTGCCGCCCGGGCGGGCCGAGCGGTCCTACTCCGACAGCGAGTTCGACCTGCGTGCGCTGGAGGGGCTGCGGTCCTCCACGATCGAGGCGGGCCGCTCCTGCGTGCACCCCGACCACCGCTCCGGCGCCGTGATCAACCTGATGTGGTCGGCGCTCGCCCGCTATGTCCTGCTCTCCGGCCACCGCTATCTGGCGGGCTGTGCCTCGGTGCCGCTGTCCGACGGGGGCAAGGCGGCGTCCAGCGCCTGGCTGCTCGGCACGTCCAGGCACGCGTCGCCGCCCGAGCTGCGGGTGCAGCCCCGGCGCCCGTGGGTGCCCACCGCGCCGCCGGTGGAGCGGCCGGCCTATGCCGACCTGCCGCCGCTCCTGAGGGGCTACCTCCGCCTCGGCGCGTGGATGTGCGGGGCGCCCACGCACGACCCCGAGTTCGACGTCGCCGACTTCTTCGTCCTCCTCGACATGGACCGGCTCGGCGACCGCTACCGCCGCTACTTCCTGGGGGAGACACAATGAGCCCCGCGGGAGCCCCGGCGGCGCTGTGCACCCCGGCCTGCGTCACAGGCTCGGCGCCGCGGGTGCCGCCGCCCGAACTGGCCCGCCGGTACGCCGCGTTGGCGTACGAGATCGGGCGGGGCGTGGCCCAGGGCGAGCGCCTCGCCGAGCCACGTGCGCTGCGGGCGAGGGCGCGGGGGATCCTGGGCGCGCTGGGCGTGCGCGTCGAGGAGCAGCCGAAGAGGCTGACGGTGAACGGCCCTTTTCCCGGCCCCTTTCCCGGCTCCCGCCCTCTTCCCGGCACCCTGATCGTGGCCAATCACATCTCCTGGCTCGATGTCGTCAGCCTGCTCGCCGTCGAGCCGGTGACGGTCCTCGCCAAGCGGGAGGTGGGCGGGTGGCCGGTCATCGGCACACTCGCCCGGCGGGCCGGTTCCCAGTTCATCGACCGCGAAGGGATACGCCAACTCCCGCATGTCGTAGCCGAGTTGGCGTCAACGCTGCGCTCGGGCCGCTCCGTCCTCGTCTTCCCGCAGGCGACGACCTGGTGTTCCGTGTCCGGCGGCCGTTTCCGCCGGGCCACCTTCCAGGCGGCGGCCGACGCGGGGGCGCCGGTTCGACCGGTGACCATCCGCTACTACCAGCACGGCACCCGCACCACCACGGCCGCCTTCCTCGGCGACGAGACCTTCGGGGCGTCGCTGCACCGGGTCGCCCGCGCCCGGGGCCTGACCGTGCGGGTCACCGCGCACGCCTCGCTGCACGGAACCGACCGCCGGGAGCTGGCCGCCGAGGCTCAAGCGGCCGTCGGTGCCCATGAGATGCCCGCTCATGTCTGAGCGCGCCCGGCTGCTCGCCCGGCTCCGGCTGATCGTCTTCAGGAGGCCCCGAGGAACCTGGCCTGCGTCACCTCACGGACGTGCGCCACGGCGTCGAACCACTCCGTGAGGGACCCGCCGGACAGATGGTGGCGGGCGTCCTCGCGCGCGTCGTAGAAGGGGCCGACGAGGCGGGTTCTGGCTGGGGCGCCGAACCAGGCGTCGACGGCGGCGGGACGCCGCGCGCGCAGGTCCAGGAAGTAGGCGGGCAGGTCGGTCGCCCCGAGTACCGCTTCGGCGAACTCCACGGGCGGAACCGGGTGGTCGGTGCCGTGGTGGAAGGTCAGCGCGACGGACGCGTAGCCGTTGCCGAAGTGCTCACGCAGGTGGCCGCCCGCGTTGCGGTGGGTCTGGGGCTCCGGGGAGGACACCGTCCGGGGGTCGCCGACGGCCGTGTGGGCGATGCCGCCCCAGTAGACGGTCTTCTGCCGGGTGCGCTCGTGCCACCGGATCGTGTCGTCGGCCAGCGCCCGCTCGATCTCCGCGAGTCCGGCACCGGGCGGCGGCGACTGCGAGGAGAGCGCGGCCAGTTGGACGGGGTCGTGCGGGTTGCGTTCGTTGTGGGCGCGCATCCAGCGCAGTACGTCGAGGATCTCCTCGGTCCGCAGGAAGGACCGGGCCTCGGAGAGCAGTGCCGCCGGATCGCCCGCCCCGGTCAGGACGTACGAGTCGAGGCCGAGCCGCGCTGGATCGTCCCCTTCGAGGACGAGGGAACGGAACCCCTGCTCCTCGACCAGGAAGCGCAGCATCCGGTGCTGGAGGACGGACAGTTCATGGGTGGCGCGGGAGCCCACGCCGAGCGCGACGATCTCGGCGCCCGCCACCGCATCGGAGAGCGGTCGCAGGTCATCCAACTCGGCATAGGGATCAAAGGTGTTGAAGGGATGGGCGTGCCGGGTCAGCCAGTCGGCTGCCGCTCCGGTGGTTGCTTCTGGTGTCCCGTTCATGGAGCCAGGCTCGATCCTGAACTTTGGTTGAGGTCAAGTGGGACGGGCGTCACGGGAACTCGAGCCCCTCCGCGGCCGACTCCTGAACAGGCGCGGGCGCGACGGTTCCGTGCCGTCGCGTTCACGAGTGTCAGGAGAGCGGCGATGAGAGATCGCCCCCGACTTCCCCTGCTCTGCGGGTTCCTCGCGCTGCTCGCGGTGATCTTCGCGGTGTCGTACGCCGTGGGGGCGGCCGTCGGACCGGACGCGCCCGGCATGCAGCGGACCGAGACGGAGACGGGGACGGGGACGGAGCAGGAGCCCGGCGAAGGCGGTGGCGGCGGTAGCGGCGGATCCCATGGAAGCGGCGGCATGGGGGACATGCACTCGGGCTCGACGCGGGAGCCGCACCGCGGTGCGCCGTGACGGAGTGCGTGGCGGCGGGTGGGCGACTCGGTCCCGTTCACGCTGCACTTCCCGCAGGGCGGCAGCCCCTAGTTCTCCCTCTCAGGCTCCCCCCAGGGGTCGGGGCGGGGGACGGTCTAGTTCCCCCGGGGCGATGTGCCGTGGCTCACACCTGCCGGGCGGATGAGCGGACGCGGTTCATTTCGCGTACCCGTCCGTGAAAGAAGTGGCGCGAATGCAAGGATGGCCCCGCCATGACTGCTGGGTGGTGTTCTCGCGCGGTACGGGCTGCGGTGTTCGCGGCCGCCTGTGTGCTGCTCGCTGCCCTGGGGCACGTCATGATGTCGGGGACCTCGGTGCCCTGGTGGACGCTGGGTGCCGGAGCCGTCGGGGTCGGCGGCACGGCGTGGATGCTGGCCGGGCGCGAGCGGGGGCTGCCGCTCGTCGTCTCCGTCGTGGTGGCCGCGCAGGCCGCGCTGCACTCGGGGTTCTCCCTGGCGCAGGCCGCCACGCAGCCTTCGGGCGGAGTGCCGCTCGTGCGGCGGTGGGCGCAGCACATGCTCTGCGCCGCGCCGACGGGTGCCGGCTCCACGGGGAAGGGCCAAGGCTCGGCCATGTCCGCGCCGATGCCCGCGTCGGGGACGACGCCCATGCCCGCCATGCCCCCGATGGAGCACATGGATCACATGGGCGGCGGCCACGACATGAGCGGCATGTCGCCGACCGGCATGCTCGCAGCCCACCTTCTCGCCGCCCTGCTCTGCGGCCTGTGGCTCGCGCACGGCGAACGCGCGGTCTTCCGTGTCGCGCGCTCCTTCGCCGGGTGGCTCGTCGCTCCGCTGCGCATGCCTCTCGCGCTGCCCACGCCCGCCCACCGTCCCCGCATCCGGCCCCATCGCCACCGTTCGGCGGGCCGGCCGCGGCAGTTGCTTCTCGCGCACGCCATCACTTCTCGGGGTCCGCCCGCCGGGACCGCTGTCGCCTGACAGCTGGTTCCCCGACGCCGTTCCCGCGCGCCACGCCGCGCGGCCCGACGGCTCGGGCATCGGCCGTACGCACTCTTGCGCGGCCGTACCCCCCTCACCGGACCCGCCGGACGCACGTATGTACCTACGGCTGTACCTACGGCGTTCCGGGTCCCGGATTCCCGAGAAGGACACCAGGTGATCATTCCTGCCCTGCCCAGCTCACCCGACGAGTCGATAACGGCCTGGGCGCTCGCCGCCCGCGCCGGTGACCCCGAAGCGGTCGAGCACTTCGTACGAGCCCTGCACCGGGACGTCCGCCGGTACGTGACGTACCTCGGCGGCGACCCACAGGCCGCCGACGACCTGACGCAGGACACGTTCCTGCGGGCCCTCGGCAGCCTGCACCGTTTCGAGGGGCGCTCGTCCGCCCGTACGTGGCTGCTCTCCATCGCCCGGCGCGCGGTGATCGACAGCCTGCGGCACGCCGCCGCCCGGCCCCGTCTGTCCGACACGGACGACTGGCAGAGCGCCGCGGAGCGGGCCCAGCCGAGGGGCCTGCCGGGCTTCGACGACGGCGTGGTCCTCGCCGACCTGCTCGCGACGCTGCCCGACGAGCGGCGTGAGGCCTTCGTCCTCACCCAGCTCCTGGGGCTGCCCTACGCGGAGGCCGCGCTGCTCACCGGCTGTCCGGTGGGCACGGTCCGCTCGCGCGTGGCGCGGGCCCGCATCGCCCTGATGGAGCGGCTGCGGGACGCCGAACGCCCCGCGCTGGTGGGCGCCGCGGCCTGACGCGCCGTACGGCCGCCCGGCAAGGACGCCGGGCGGC
>NZ_BAAAUG010000195.1:0-6331 GCF_039533825.1 Streptomyces rectiviolaceus | reverse complement strand
ACGGGACGACGACGAGCGCCGCCAGGGCGACGGTCACCGCGGCGGGCCGCCACTTGTACGTGGACCTCGGCCCGCTCCGTCCGGCCCTCGCCGCGCGCGGCGTCGGCGACTCACAGGACCTGGAGGACTTCCTCGGCGAACGCCTCGCCATGCCCGCACCCGGTGGCCACCGCTTCGGCGACGACCTCGGGGCGCTGCGCGTACGCCTGTCCACGGGACCGCTGCTCGGCTCGACCCGGCAGGAGCGGATGACGTCTCTCACCGCACCGGACGCGCTGGAACTGCCGCACGTGGAACGGGCGTTGAGCAGGCTTGGCTCGGCCTTCGCCGACCTCCGCGCAGCAGCCCACCGATCGGAGCCTCCTCGGTGACGCAACAGCCGCAGCCGCAAAGAGGTCCTCAGGACGCCGTACGACGGACCTTGCGCCACACCGTCGGCGCCACGCTGATCAGCACCGTCAGACCGACCGCCAACGCCACGCCCTCCCACGGCTCCTTGAAGAGGGAGCCGCCGAGAATGCCGATCAATTGGTACGTCACGGCCCAGGCGAGGCACGCGGGCACGTCACCGCGGGCGAACTCGCGCAGCGGCATCTTCGCCATCAGACAGGCCAGCATCACCGGAATGCGCCCGGCGGGGACGAGCCGGGACAGGACGAGGACCAGGACGCCGTGGTCCGCGAGCTTGTCCTGCGCCTGCGCCAGACGGTCCTCGGGCGCACGCTCACGGATCGCCGCCAGCCAGCGCGAGCCGTTCTTCGAACGCATGCCGCGCCGGCCCAGCCAGTACAGCGCCATGTCCCCGAGGAACGCGGCGAACGCCGAAACCCCGAACACCACGAGCAGCGCGAACGGCGCCTCCTGGTGCACGGCCACCACGGCGGCCGAACTGACAAGCGCCCCCGTGGGCACCACAGGCACAAGCGCGCCGAGCACGATGAGCAGGAACAGCGACGGATAGCCGACCGCCTGCTGCGTCGACTCCGGCGGCACCTGGGCCGCCGCCGCGAGAATCACTGAGGCTCTCCCTTGGTGACCTCGGGCCGCACGCTCTCGCCGTGCCCCAGACGGTGCACCGCCACCTCCGGCGCGAGCCGCGCCGCCTGGCGCACGAACTCCTCGCCCGGCGTGTGGAATTCATGCGGCCGTACGGCGTCCATGCCGATCGGCCAGTACGTCCCGTAATGCACTGGAACCGCGCTGCGCGGCGCGAGCCTCGCCAGGGCGACGGCCGCGCGCGCCGCGTCGAGATGACCATGGCCGAGATACGGCCCCCAGCCGCCGACCGGCAGCAGCGCCACGTCGACGTCACCGACCTCATCGGCCATCGAGTCGAAGAGCCCGGTGTCCCCGGCGAAGTACGTCCGCGCCTCACCTCGCACCACGAAGCCGAGCGCGGGCGGGCCGTGGGGTCCGACGGGCAGCCGCCGCCCGTCGTGCCGCGCCGTCACCACGCGTACGACGAGGTCACCGACCCGCACGTCGTCACCCGGCACGACTTCGATGAGATGCAGGTGGGAGAGCCTGCGCGCGAGCCCCGGCACCTGCCGCCGGGCGCCGCGCGGGAGCAGCACGCGGGTGCCGGGGGCGATCCGCGCGAGCGAGGGCAGGTGCAGATGGTCGGCGTGCAGATGGGAGAGGAGCACGGCGTCGGCGACGGCCGCCTCCGGGGGCGGAAGCGCGCCCCTGCGCCGGCGCAGATGGGCGAGGCGAGGGGCGAAGAGCGGGTCGGTGAGCACCCGGAGACCCGAGTCCTCGACCGTGCAGGTGGCATGACCCCACCAGGTGATCTCCACCGGCACTCCGGTTCCTCCTTCGCGCGACTGTTTACGAGCCTACGGCCAGGAGTAGGGTCTTCGGCTGACGCCAGTGGTGAGGACGCCAGAGGTGAGGGGGACGCGATGGGAGACACCGCAAGCGTGACAGTGGTGCGGGTCGCGGCGATCGCCAGCCTGACACCGCTAGAGGAGCTGGACGCGGATCCCTTCCTGGTGGACTCCCGCAGCCAGCACGCGATGTGCGCGCGCTGGGCCGCCGCCCGGGGGTACGTCATCACGCGTGAACTCGTCGTCCGTGGGCTGCCGTCCGACCACGCCGTGCTCTGGGCGGACGTCGACGAGGGCCTGGTGGACCTCTTCGTCGTGCCGAGCCGCCGGGTCCTGGACAGCGCGCTGCGCTCGCCGGACGAGTTCACCGCGGAGTGCGGGCGGCGCGGTGTGCGGATCGAGACGGCGGGCCTCGAGGAACCGTCGTACGACGCGGTGATGAAGGCCCATGTCCACCGGCGGCTCTCCATGCCGACCGCGGGGTACGACGGCCGCTGATCCGTCCGCCCCCGCCCACCCGTTCACCCTGTGACAGGCTGGTGTCCGGTTCTGTCATGAAACGTGAGGCGGCGGGCGTGGGGCGAGGGCGTTGGCGGGCGGTCGGCAGTGCTCTGTGGCGCTCCGTCGCCGTGTGGCTTGTCAGTACGCTCACCATGCTCGCGCTCGCCGGGATCCTGCCCGACTTCCAGCTGCAGTCCGACGACGGTGACAGCGCCACCCGCATCGCCGTCACGGCTGCCCTCGGCGCCGGTGCCTTCGGACTGCTCTCCTCCCTTGTGTGGCCCCTGCTCGTGCGGGCGCTGCTGCTCGTGCCCGCGCTCGTGCTCGGTCTGCTCGCCTTCTTCCTCAACGGGTCGCTGCTCCTGCTCGCCCTCGGGCTGATCCCCGACGGCCGTGGTGAGGCCAACGCCGAGACCGCGGTCGTCGTCGCCGCGGTCATGTCCGCCGTGGCCTCCGCCACCGGCGGCGCCCTCGCCGTCCGCGACGACGACGCCTACCGCCGCCGCCTCTACCGCCTCGCGGACCGCAGGCGCCGCCGCCGTGCCGAGGGGCGGGCCGGTCCTGTCCCGCCGGGCACCGTCTTCATCCAGCTCGACGGCGTCGGCCACGACGTCCTGAGCGGCGCGGTGGAGAAGGGCCTGATGCCGACCGTCGCGGGCTGGCTAGGCCAGGGGCGCGAGCCCAGCCATCGCCTCACCCCCTGGCGCACCGACTGGTCGAGCCAGACCGGGGCGAGCCAGCTGGGCATCCTGCACGGCTCGAACCACGACGTCCCCGCCTTCCGCTGGTACGAGAAGGACACCGGCGAGGTCATGGTCTCCAACCGGCCCGCATCCGCCGTCGAGCTGCAACGCCGCGCCATCGAGCGCACCGGCGACGGCGGCCTCCTCACCTTCGACGGCGCGAGCCGCGGCAACCTCTTCAGCGGCGGCGCCGAGCAGCTCGCCCTCGTGCTCTCCATGGCCGCACGCCGCGGCAAGGAGAACCGCTCGCGCGCCGGGTACTTCGCCTACTTCTCCGACCCCGCCAACGCCGTCCGCACCGCACTGTCCTTCATCGCCGAAGTCGGCCGCGAGATCGGCGAGTCGACCCGCGCCCGGATCAAGAAGCGCCGGCCGCGCATCGGCAGGGGCGGGCTCTACCCCTTCATCCGCGCCTTCGCGACCGTCGTCGAGCGTGACGTCGTCGTCGCCGCGGTCATCGGGGACATGCTCGCCGGGCGCAGCGCGGTCTACGCCGATCTCGTCGCGTACGACGAGGTCGCCCACCACTCGGGGCCCGTCGGCAGCGACGTGGAGAAGGTGCTCCAGCGGCTCGACCGCTCCCTCGCGCTGATCTCGAAGGTCGCCGAACACGCCCCCCGCGCCTACCGCATCGTGGTCCTCTCCGACCACGGCCAGAGCCCGGGCGAGACCTTCCGCGCCCGCTACGGCCTCACCCTCGGCGACCTCGTCAGGGCCGGCTGCGGCCTGCCCGTGCCGCGCAGGGCCCAGCGCACGCACAGCGGAGCCGAGGCCCGATCGACGGTCCGCGCCGCCCTGCGCCGCCCCGTGGAGGAAGGCGCGGGAGAGCGCCGCCCCGCACGCCGCGCCGAGCCCATCGTGCTCGCGTCCGGCAACCTCGGCCTCGTCTCCTTCCCCGACGTCCCGCACCGCATGACCCGCGAGGAGATCGACCTGCGCCACCCGGCGCTCCTGCCCACCCTCGCCAACCACCCGGGCATCGGCTTCCTCCTCGTACGCAGTCAGGAGCGCGGCCCGGTCGTCCTCGGCGCGCGCGGCAGCGAGGTGTACCTCGACGAACAAGACGCAGAACCCGGTGACCTCGGGCCGCTCGCCGACTTCGGTCCCGGAGCAGCCGAGGCCGTGCGCCGAACCGACGGCTTCCCGCACGTCGCCGACATCATGGTCAACTCCTGGTACGACCCCCAGGACGGCGAAGTCCTCGCCTTCGAGGAGCAGATCGGCTCGCACGGCGGACTCGGCGGCGCCCAGGCCCGTCCGTTCCTGCTTTCGCCCCTCGTGCTCTCCGCGCCGCTGGACGGCGGGGACGAACTCGTCGGCGCCGAGCGGGTCCACGACGTACTGCGGCGCTGGCTCGGCGAGTATCAGGGGCCGGAGATTCCGCTGGTGGGAGAGGTTGCCGCGGCTGTGGACGATTCCCGGCCCGGCGGCCCCGGCGCATCAGCTTTTGCGGTCGCCGACCCTGCCGTGCAGGACAAAACGCGCTGATTTTGCGCGGTTCCCGCCGTGTCCGACGATGTCTCTCGCCCCGGTGATCCCGGGCGTCCGGCACGATGAGAGGCACCACCCCATGCACGACACCGGAACCGTGATCCAGCCGGCTCCGGCCCCTGAACAGGAAGAACAGCGGACAGAGCGGCACGAGGAACAGAACAGCAAGCACGCTCGCCGCTTCGGACTCCCCATCGCCACCTGCCTCGTCATGGGCAACATCATCGGCGGCGGCATCTTCCTGCTCCCGGCCTCCGTCGCTCCCTTCGGGACCATCAGCCTCGTCGCGTTCGGAGTCCTGACCCTGGGCGCGATCGCCCTCGCCCTGGTCTTCGGGCGGCTCGCGCAGCGCGATCCGCGCACCGGCGGACCGTACGTCTACGCCCGCGAGGCGTTCGGCGACTTCGCGGGATTCCTCGCGGCCTGGTCCTACTGGGCCACCGCCTGGGTGTCGAACGCCGCGCTCGCCGTCGCCGCCGTCGGCTATCTCGACGTCCTGATACCCGTCAACGACCACAAGTGGACCGCCTGCCTTGCCGCCCTGGCCCTCCAACTCCTGCCCGCACTCGCGAACTTCGCGGGCACCCGGTACGTCGGCGCGGTCCAGGTCGTCGCCACCGTCCTCAAGTTCGTGCCACTGATCCTCGTCGCGGTCGGCGGGCTCTTCTTCTTCGACAGCGCCAACCTCGGGCCCTTCCAGGCCAGCGACGACAGCCCGGTCGGTGCGATCTCCGCCTCCGCCGCGATCCTGCTCTTCTCCTACCTGGGCGTGGAATCGGCCGCCGTCAGCGCCGGTGAAGTACGCGACCCGCGGCGCAACGTCGGGCGCGCCACCATCCTCGGCACCCTCGGCGCCGCCCTCGTCTATCTGCTCGGCACCCTCGCCGTCTTCGGCACCGTCGCCCACGACAAGCTCGTCGGCTCCACCGCGCCGTTCTCGGACGCCGTCAACGTCATGTTCGGCGGCTCCTGGGGCGGTACGGCGGTGGCGCTCGCTGCGGTCGTGTCGATCCTCGGCGCCCTCAACGGCTGGACGCTCCTGAGCGCCCAGACGCCGTACGCCGCCGCCAAGGACGGGCTCTTCCCGAGTGTTTTCGGCAAGAAGAAGCGCGGCGTGCCGACCGTGGGAGTCCTGGTCACCGTCGTCCTTGCCTCGCTGCTCACCGTCTACAACTACACGGCGGGATCGAGCGGCGTCTTCGAGTCCCTCGTCCTGATCACCACGTTCACCGCGACCGTGCCCTACCTCCTGGCCACCGCCGCGCAGATCTACTTCCTGGTCTCCGGACAGGGCGAGCGCGTCAACCGCGCCCGCCTGGTGCGGGACGGCGTCCTCGCGGGCATCGCGTGCGGCTTCTCGATGTGGCTCGTCGCCGGGTCCGGATACGCGGCCGTCTACCAGGGCGTCCTGTTCCTCTTCGCGGGCGTGCTCGTCTACGCGTGGATGGCGGCCCGCAAGGAGCGGACCGCCACCCACTGATCTCCCGGACTACCTCGCGAGCGGTGCGACCACCCAGCGGCGGGTGGTGAACATGCCGTCGGACGGGCCGATCTCGATCAGCTTGCGGGCGGCCGGGTAGGCCTCGTTGCCCTCGATCTCATAGCCCACGTCGAACGTGCCGGGCACGTCCCTGACCTCGGGCTCCTGCTGCGCCCTCGCACTCTGGGCGCCCAGCTCGTCGGCCGTGACGGCGGCGAGTTCGGCGAGCAGCTTCTGCTGGGCCGCGGCAAGGGCCTCGCGCGGGTCGCGGGCCCGCGGCGCGGCTGCCG
>NZ_BAAAUG010000194.1:8261-9049 GCF_039533825.1 Streptomyces rectiviolaceus | reverse complement strand
CATCAGCGGGCCCGCGTGCGCCTCGGCGACCAGCTGCGCGCCGGGCCTGCGGCCGCCGTGCACGATACGGACGTCGAGCAGCCCGTCGGCCAGGTCGACCCTGCGGCCGGGGGTGAACCCGAGCCGGTGGTAGGCGCCGTTGCCCGCGAAGAGCAGCCACAACGCCCGCCGCCGGCCGCGGAATTCGGCGCTCAGCGGCTGCCGGTCGGAGTGGAGCAGCCGGGCGGCGGCGAGGACGGCGGCGGCGCGGCTGCCGATGCGGTGGGCCCAGTGGTCACGCAGCCGCACGAGCTCGGGGTAGACGCCGAGGCTGAAGGTGTTGAGGAAGTACCCTTCCGGGCCGCTCGCGGAGCTGAAACGCCCGACGTCGACGGCGACCGCGTCCCCCGCCTCGACGGCCCGGCACAGATCGCGCGGCTCCTCGACGCCGATGTCGTACGCGAAGTGGTTGAGCGTGCCGCCCGGCAGGACCGCGAGCGGCAGCCGGTGGCGCAGGGCGACGGGGACCGAGGCGTTGACGGTGCCGTCACCGCCGCACACGCCGAGCACCCGTGCCCGCGCCGCGGCCTTCTCCAACTCCGCCGCCAGTTCGGCAGGTTGGCACTCCACGACCTCGGCAAGGGGCAGGGCGTCCCGCAGCGCGTCCGTGCGTTCAGGGGTGCGGGCGGCGGAGTTGACCACAAGGACCAGGCCCTTGCCGCCGGGCACCGCGGGGAACGAGGTCCAGCCGAGGCCCGACTTGGCGAACTCCTTCTGGTTGGCCTTCTGGTTGGCGTACTCCCAGCTGC
>NZ_BAAAUG010000194.1:0-8217 GCF_039533825.1 Streptomyces rectiviolaceus | reverse complement strand
TCGACGCGGGGCCTGCCCGGCGGCGGCAGCAGGTTCCGGGTCGGCACCATGCCGCGCACCGCGTAGGCGGCGCCCGCGCCGAGCGCGGCCACCGCGAGGACGTCGCTCGGGAAGTGCACACCGGTGTAGACGCGGGACAGCGCGACGGCGCCCGCGACCGGCGCGACGCCCGCACCCCAGCCCCGCGACTCCAGCGCGACCCCGGTGGCGAAGGCGGCGGCCGAAGCGGAGTGCCCCGAGGGGAAGGAGGTGGTGATGGGCTGCCGCTTCAGCTGACGCATCAGCGGCACCCCGTCGAGCAGCGGCCTGGCCCGGCGCACCGAGCGCTTGCCGAGGGTGTTGATGGTGGCCGAGGCGAGCGAGAGGGACGCGGTGCCCCGCAGAGCGGCACGGCGTGCCCGCGGGGTACGGGTCGCCGCGATCCCGGCGGCCACCCCGAACCACAGCAGGCCGTGGTTCGCGCTGTGGCTCAGGCGCGGGAGCAGGCGGTCGGCGCCCGGCCAGTGCCGGGTGGCGACGGCGTCGAAGGTGCGATGGTCCAGGGCGATGAGGCGGGTTCGCAGAGGCATGGGGCGCGGGTACCCCCGCAAACGCATTTGCAGCAACCCGTGCCCCCCACAGACAATCCCCGCATGGGACATCTAGAAGCCGCGCACATCGAGTACTACCTGCCGGACGGCCGAGCCCTGCTCGGCGATGTCTCCTTCCGTGTCGGTGAGGGCGCCATCGTCGCCCTCGTCGGGGCGAACGGCGCGGGCAAGACCACCCTGCTCCGCCTGATCTCGGGCGAGATCCAGCCGCACGGCGGCTCCGTCACCGTCAGCGGCGGCCTCGGCGTCATGCCGCAGTTCGTGGGGTCGGTGCGCGACGAGACGACCGTGCGCGACCTGCTCGTCTCCGTCTCGAACGCCCGCATCCGCGAGACCGCGAAGGCCGTGGACGTCGCCGAGCACCTGATCATGACCGTCGACGACGAGGCCGCCCAGCTCCAGTACGCCCAGGCGCTCTCCGACTGGGCCGAGGCGCACGGCTACGAGGCCGAGACGCTCTGGGACATGTGCACCACCGCCGCGCTCGGCATCCCGTACGACAAGGCGCAGTTCCGCGAGGTCCGCACCCTCTCCGGCGGTGAGCAGAAGCGCCTCGTGCTCGAGGCCCTGCTGCGCGGCGGCGACGAGGTGCTGCTCCTTGACGAGCCGGACAACTACCTCGACGTACCCGGAAAGCGCTGGCTGGAGGAGCGGCTCAGGGAGACGCGCAAGACCGTCCTCTTCGTGTCGCACGACCGCGAGCTCCTCGCCCGCGCCGCCGAGAAGATCGTCAGCGTCGAGCCGGGCCCCGCGGGCGCCGACGCATGGGTGCACGGCGGCGGCTTCGCCACCTTCCACGAGGCGCGGCGCGAGCGGTTCGCGCGCTTCGAGGAGCTGCGCAGGCGCTGGGACGAGAAGCACGCCCAGCTGAAGAAGCTGGTGCTCAGCCTGCGGCAGGCCGCATCGATCAGCCACGAGCTCGCCTCGCGGTACGCCGCCGCGCAGACCCGGCTTCGCAAGTTCGAGGAGGCGGGGCCGCCGCCCGAGCCGCCGCGCGAGCAGGACATCACCATGCGACTGCAGGGCGGGCGGACCGGTATCCGGGCCATCACCTGCAAGGGGCTCGAGCTGACCGGCCTGATGAAGCCCTTCGACATCGAGATCTTCTACGGCGAGCGGGTGGCCGTCCTCGGCTCGAACGGCTCCGGCAAGTCGCACTTCCTGCGCCTCCTCGCCGGCGGCGACGTCGCGCACACCGGCGACTGGAAGCTCGGCGCGCGCGTCGTGGCAGGACACTTCGCGCAGACCCACGCCCATCCGGAGCTCTTCGGCCGCACGCTCCTGGACATCCTGTGGCGCGAGCACGCCCAGGCCAAGGGGCCCGCCATGTCACGCCTTCGCCGGTACGAGCTCACCGGACAGGCCGAGCAGCGCTTCGAGCGGCTCTCGGGCGGCCAGCAGGCGCGCTTCCAGATCCTGCTCCTGGAGCTTGAGGGCTCCACCGCCCTGCTGCTCGACGAGCCCACCGACAACCTCGACCTGGAGTCGGCTGAGGCCCTCCAGGAAGGCCTCGAGGCGTACGAGGGGACGGTGCTCGCCGTGACGCACGACCGCTGGTTCGCCCGCTCCTTCGACCGCTATCTCGTCTTCGGCAGCGACGGCCTCGTACGCGAGACGCCCGAGCCGGTGTGGGACGAGCGACGCGTGGAGCGCAAGCGGTAGCGTCTCCCGCCGCCAGGAGGACAATGGCGGGTATGGCAGACACGACTGACACAACGGGCCCGTCCGGCCGGGCGGGCCACCCGCTCCTCGCCCGGCACGCGGCCGCCCTCGAACTCTTCACCGACCGGGTGCACGCGGTCGGGGCCGATCAGTGGGACGCGCCGACACCGTGCACCGACTGGTCCGTGCGCGACCTCGTCAACCACCTCACCGCCGAGCAGCTCTGGGTGCCCTCGCTCGTCCGCGACGGCGCCACCATCGACTCCGTCGGCGACTCCTTCGACGGCGACATGCTCGGGCCCGACCCGGTCGCCTCCTGGGACACGGCGTCCGCCGCGTCACGGGAGGCGTTCCGTGAGCCCGGCGCCCTGGACCGCACGGTCCACCTCTCCTTCGGTGACACCGCGGCGGACTTCTACTGCGGGCAGATGACCACCGACCTCGTCGTGCACGCCTGGGACCTGTCCCGGGCGATCGGCGCGGACGAGAGGCTCCCGGATGACCTCGTCGCTTTTTCCGTACGGGAAATCACGCCGTACGCTGCGGACTTGGCGAAGAGCGGGCTCTTCGCCCCCGCGGTGGAGCCACCGCAGGGCGCCGATGTGCAGACGAAGCTGCTGAGTCTGCTGGGGCGCGAGGTGTAGCTGCGGGGGAGCGCGAGTGATGTCGGGGGAGCGGGTGAGTCACGCGTGAGGGCCGAGGCGCTGAGGACGTCCTTCAGGACCGCGGACGTGGACGAGGCACGGCAGGTGATCGGTGCCACGTTCTACAGCAACTTCATGGATGTCATCGACGGGCCGCGGCCCTTCCGTGCCGAGTTCGACATCGGGCAACTCGGTGCGCTCACCCTCGGCGAGCTCAGCTGCGGCGCCGATGTGCGCATGCGGCTCGGCGAACTGGGCGCCTACCACGTGAACATACTGCTCGGCGGGCAGATGCACTTCCGGCAGGGCGGCCGCGCGGGCACCGTCGCGACGGCGGAGCGGGCCGGGGTGTTCCGGCCCGTCGGCGACACGGTGGTGGAGCGGTGGACCGGCGACTGCCGGATCCTCGCCGTGAAGATGGACCGCGAGGCGCTCGACCAGCGCCTGGAGCAGCTCCTGGGCCGCCCCGTCCGCGCCCCGCTGACGCTCGCCCCCGAACTGGACACCACCCGTGGCCCGGGCCGCAGTTGGGCCCGGCTCGTCACGGCGGTCATCGAGGATCTGCGCGAGGAGCCGGGAGCACCCCAGGCCCAGGCCTCGCTGTACACGTCGCCGTTGATCGCCCCGCCCCTCCAGGAGGTGATACTGAACGGGCTGCTGCTCTCCGCGGATCATCCCTTCCGCGACGAACTCACCTCTCCGGCAACGAAGTTGCGCCCCACGCCGGTGAAGCGCGCGATGGACGCCGTCCTGGAGCGGCCCGAGCATCCGTTCACGCCGGCCGGGCTCGCGGCCGAGGCGCGGGTCGGGGTGCGCTGGCTGCAGGAGGCGTTCCGCCGCTACGTGGGGATGTCGCCCATGGCGTATGTACGGGACGTACGGCTGACCCGCGTGCGTGACGAACTGCGGGCGGCGGAGCCCGGCGAGCTGAGCGTGAGCGAGGTGGCGCACCGGTGGGGGTTCAGCCATCTGGGGAGGTTCGCCGAGCAGTACCACGCCCGGTTCGGGGAGTTGCCGTCCCAGACGCTGCGGAGCTGAGGCCGGAGCCTGCGTCATCCGGGCCCTGTGTCATCCGGGCCCTGCGTTATCCGGACAGCGGCCGCGCTCAGCGGATCGTGACCACGGGGCAGCTGATTTATCGTTCTACCTGTCACCGGCTGGGCCGGTCGCTGTCCACGGGTCCATAACCCGCCCCAGGGACACGGCCGTGACGGACCACCGGGGACGATCCGGCCCGGCCCCAGGCCGGGCCGGGCCCGCGCCGCGGGTCCGGTCGCTCCCCCCGCACCACCCGTGCAACCGGACCCGCTCCCCCCCCCGGACCGGGCCAGGACCCCGCCCGGCCGAGGGCCGGGCCGGCGTGCCGCGCCTCGGCCTCAGGCCGACGAGGCGAGATCCCTGAGGGACACCATCCCCACCGGCTGTCCGTTCTCGACGACCGGCAGCCTGCGCACGGCGTTCTCCAGCATCAGGCTGACCGCCGACGACACCGCGTCGTCCGGAGCCACCATCACCGGGTTCGGGGTACAGACGGCCTGCGCGCTGACCGTGAGGGGATCGGCGCCGTCGGCGACGGCCCGCAAGGTGATGTCCCGGTCGGTGAGCACACCGACGACCCGGCTGCCCGTGGCCACCAGGACATGACCGATGTCCTGCGCGCGCATCAGTTGTGCCGCTTCCACCAACGAGGCATCGGGGCCTACCGCCACGACGCCCGGTGTCATGACGTCCCTTACGACAACAGCCATGATGAGGGCCCTTCCTGCGGGGGTGCGTGGTTCCGCCGCAGTACCCCTGCGCGGCCGGTCCATGCGGGGTTTGCCCCGGAGAAGTGGGGAGACCCGGCCCGCGCACCCCCCACACAGTCTGGGAGAGAAGGAGTCATGGCGGTTCTCGCTGTGTTCATTCCGGTGGTGCTGCTGGGCGTGATCCTGGCACTCGGCCGGTACGAGGAGTGGATGCTGGCTTCCGTCGCGCAGGTCAAGGGCGTCGCGAACGCCGATGAGGCAGAAGCCGTACGCCGCGCCACATGAAGGCGGCAGGGCGGTGCCCCTTCCCTCGGGTGCCGCCCCTCCCCGTAACGCACAGGTGTTTGCCTCCCGGACCGCGGGGCAGGCGATGAGGACAGTGCTTCGGACCGGAGGCACGTCCGTGGGAGTGGCTCGCGCTCACCCCGGGTGTGTCCCGTCGCGAAGGCGCGCGCATCCCACGGTGACCCTCGACCCAAGGCGACCCCAAGGGAGTTGCGACGCATCATGCGATCCGACGCGCGACAGGCGAAGCGCCATCCGCACGACGACGCCCCCGACACCGCAGCCGATTTCCGCAAGCTCACCGAGATGCCGCACGGACCCGAACGCGACGCACTGCGCCAGGAGTTGGTCAAGGCCTGGCTGCCGATGGCCGAGCGGCTCGCGGGCCGGTTCCGCAACCGCGGTGAGGCACTGGACGACCTGCGCCAGGTCGCGGCCCTCGGTCTGGTCAAGGCCGTCGACCGGTACGACCCCGAGCGCGGCAGCGCCTTCGAGAGCTATGCCGTGCCGACCGTCACCGGCGAGATCAAGCGCCACTTCCGTGACCACATGTGGACCCTCCATGTGCCGCGCCGCGTACAGGACTTGCGCAACCGGGTGCGGTTCGCCCGCCAGGAGCTGAGCCAGACCGTCCCCGGGCGCGCCCCGACCCTCGCCGAGATCGCCGAGAAGGCGCAGCTGTCCATGGAGGACGCCGCCGCAGGACTCGAGGCGCTCGACAGCTTCACCGCGCTCTCCCTGGACGCCGAACTGCCGGGCAGCGAGGACGGATACGCGCTGCGCGACGCACTCGGCGCGTCCGACCCCGCGCTCGATGTCGTCATCGACCGCGAGGCCGTCAAGCCCCGCATCGCCGCGCTGCCCGAGCGGGAGCGCGACATCCTCTACATGCGGTTCTTCGGCGACATGACACAGAGCCGTATCGCCGAACAGCTCGGCATCTCCCAGATGCACGTCTCCCGGCTGATCAGCCGCTGCTGCGACCGCCTGCGCGACCAGGTCATGCAGGATGCCGCCTAGGCCCTAGGCCCTGTCGGACGCCCGGCCGCCCGCTCCGCGGGTCATGGCCAGCGCGATGTGGCGCGACATCACATCGACCGCCTGCGCCTCGGCCATCGAGAAGGCGAGCCGCGCCCCGCTTCTGAACAGCGTGAGGACACCCTCCACCGGGCCGTCCGAGCGTCCCCTCAGCGGTACGCACAGCAGGGACGTCACCTGCGCGCGTACGAGGACGGGGGCGCCGGACGAGTCCCGGCCGAAGGAGTCCGGGTCCTCCGGACGGACCTGCAGCGTGGGCGCCCCGCCGCGTGCCGCCTCGACGACGAGGGGGCACGCGGCGGGGGCCTGCGCGAGGACGTCGCCGACCGGTGCGTCCGTCGGCCCAAGGACCGTCGTACGCCGCTGTCGCGCGGCCCCCTCGTCGGCTATCACCCAGTCCGCGAACCGCGGGTGCAGGACGCCGGCCGCCCGCTCGAGCACGCCCGCGCGGTCCCCGGCGGGAGCGGTGAGCAGCGCGGTGGTCATGGCGTCGGCGAGGTCCATCCGGGCCGCGTGCCGGGTCGCCTCGCCGAGGTCGGGGGCGGAAGCCCGGAAGGTGTCCTGCGGTGGTCCGCCCGAGTCCGCGGGCCGCGTGCCCGGCTGCAGCACCACCAGGACCGCCGTGCGCGGCTCGGCGCCGGGCCGCAGCGCGGTGAGGATCGCGCGGTGCGGGACGTGCGGATTGCGCTGGAGGTGGACGGTGAGGCTGCGGTCGCCCTCGCCGCGCGCGACCGCCGCCGTCTGCGAACGGAACGCGACCCGGTCCGCGTGCAGCAGGAATCCGGTCAGCGGCCTGCCGGTGGCGTAGCCCGCGCGTGCGCCCGTGAAGCCGGCCGCGGCGAAGTTCATCCGCCGGACCACCGACTCCCGGTCGACCAGCGCGACGGGCAGGGGGAGGCGCTGGAAGATGGCCCGCAGGAGGCGCTGCTCGTCCCGGTCGGGTGCGCCGCCGCCCAAGTGGCCGTCGGCGGCGAGCCGTTCGTAGAGAGGCCTCAACTTGTCTGCTACGTGGTCGAGTTCGAAGATCGCCGCGTCGAGTACCGTACCGAGATCGTCCGTCGGTACGGAGCGTGCCGACTTCAACTCGGCGACGCGGCGCACGAAGTCCGCAACCTCTTCACCGAACTCCTCCATTTTGGCCATGTGCCGAACGTATCCGCTGCGGCCGTTTTCCGGGGAGCCTCGAGGGAAGGCGGAGGGTGTAGGAGGAGGAAACCACCATGCCTCTCATGGCGGAACCGGGCCTGGCAGGACCCGAGTCGGCCCTGCCGGGACGCAGGCTCTCGGAATTGGCGGAGCAGGCGGTGCGCTGCACCACCGCGTGCTGTGGCGCGGGTACGACCGTATCGGAAGGCGGCAGCGAACACCCCGCATCGGTGACCCACCCCGACCTGGCCGGTCTCGTCTCCGTCCAACTGCGCTCGGGCGACGGGCCCATACCGGCGGCGCAGGAGCGGGGCGCCCCCGTGGAGACCGGAGACCTGCTGCGGGACGAGAGGTGGCCCGAGTACCGCGCCTTGGCACTCGACTCCGGCGTACGTTCCAGCATCACGCTCCCCTTCCAGCGCGCGGGGCTCACGGTCACCCTGACCCTGTTCAGCTTCCGCCCCTGCGCCCTGGACGACGTCCCGCACGGCCCCGCCCAGGCACTGGGCGACCTCGCCACCACGGGCCTGGTCCGTGACCGCCGCTACCGCGCGGCCCTCACCGAACTGGACCACCTGGGCACGGCCCTGCGCACCCGCCCCGTGGTGGACCAGGCCTGCGGCATCATCATGCACGTCCTGACCTGTGACGTGGACAAGGCCTTCACGGTGCTGCGCCGCATCTCCCAGACCACGAACCGCAAGCTGGCCGATGTCGCGTCGGCGGTGGTGGAGACACGGGGGAAGGGTCTAGAGCGAGAGCTGGCGGGACTGGCCGCCGAAGACTGACCGCCTGTCTGCCCGCCCCGCCCCGGGAAGCCCCCGGGAAGCCGGGACCCGGGGCGGGAACCACTCGGCCGGAGGCCCCCGCGCGCGCGGAGCGGCCCGTCACGTTTCGATTGGTTCATGCGGACGGAACCCGAAGGCCGTGGCCCTGTCCGGTACGGGCCTCCCCTGCCGGAGCCGGGCCTCCCGGTCCTGCCCGAGCTGTCCGCCGTGCTCGCCGGTGCCGCGGGCCGAGCCCACGCCGAACCGCCCGGCGGCAGCCCCGCCCTCCTGGACGCGGCGAGCGGCTACTGGGCCCGGCGTGGCCTCCCGGTGGAGC
>NZ_BAAAUG010000193.1:0-3875 GCF_039533825.1 Streptomyces rectiviolaceus | reverse complement strand
CGGAGCGGCTCGCCGCGGCGGGCATGACCTGGGAGGCGCTGGCGGGCTGGCTGCAGGGGCCGATGGACAGGGCGGCCTGGGAAGCGGTCATTCCCTCCATGGGGGCGATGGCGCTGGCCCGCAACCTGCGCAACTTCGACGAGGCGGGCGTATCGGACGAGGTGGCGAGCGCCGTCGCGGCGAAGCTCGCGGACCCGGCGGAGGTCGCGAGGTCGCGGCAGTTCCCCTTCCGCTACCTCGCCGCGTACCAGCACGCGCCGTCGCTGCGCTGGGCGTACCCGCTGGAGCAGGCGCTCGGCCACTCGCTGGCCAACGTGCCCGCGCTGCCGGGCCGTTCGCTGATCCTGGTCGACCGCTCCGGCTCGATGTGGTCGCCGCTCTCGGACCGCTCGCAGCTCAACCGCGCGGACGCGGCCGCGGTCTTCGGCACGGCGCTCGCGATGCGGGCGGCGGACGCGGACCTGGTCGAGTTCGGTACGGGCAGCGCGCGGGTGAAGTACCGCGAGGGCGAGTCCGTCCTGAAGGTCCTTGAGCGCTTCGGCAGCCTCGGCGGCACGAACACCACGGAGGCGGTGCGCCGCTTCTACAAGAAGCACGACCGCGTCCTGATCGTCACCGACGAGCAGGCGGCGTACAACTACCACGGCGACCCGACCGAGCAGGTCCCGGCGCACATCCCGGTCTACACCTGGAACCTGGCGGGCTACCGCGTGGGCCACGGTGAGTCGGGCACGGGCAACCGCCATGTGTTCGGCGGGCTTTCGGACGCGGCTTTCCGGATGGTGGCGCTGCTCGAAGCGGGGGCTTCGAGCGATTGGCCGTGGGGGCGGAAGTGAGGGAGGTGGGTGGGTCACGACGGAGCAAGCCCCGTCGTGACCCACCCACCCTCGGATTCCTGTTCCCTCAAGGCCCTTGCCCACGCCGGGAATTGGTATCTAACATTTCAGTTCATGGGAGCCATGCAACCGGTGCGCCGCACCCTCCTCAGGGACCAGGCGTACGCATCGATCCGTGACGCGATCGTCGGCGGGGACATCCCGCCGGGCAGCGTCGTGCGGGACGCTGACCTGGCCGCGTCGCTCGGCCTGTCCCGCGCGCCGGTCCGCGCGGCGTTCTCGCGGCTCGTCGACGAAGGCCTCCTGGAGTCCAAACCGCAGAGCCACACCCGTGTGACGCCGCTGGACGCGGCCGGCGTCAGGGACGCCGCGGCCGTCGTCCGCGCCATGCACGAACTCGCGGCCCGCAGCGCGGTGCCGCGCCTGGAGCCCGCGCACCTCTACGCGATGCGGGAGTCCAACCGCCGGTTCGCGGCGGCCGTCGCGTCCGGCGACGTGGAGGGCGCCCTGCGGGCCGACGACGAGCTGCACGGCGTCCTCGTCGCGGCCTGCGGCAACCGCGCGGCCGCCGCCACCATCACCCGCTACACCCCCCTCATCCGCCGCCTGGAGAGGCAGCGCTTCGGCGAGGGCGTGGCCTGCGGCTCCGCCGAACTGCACGAGCGGCTGATCGACGCGTGCGCGGACGGCGACCCGGAAGCGGCGGTGGCCGTCACCACGGAGATCTGGCGCGTCCTGGAAGAACTCGCCCACCCCTGATACCCCCGGAGGCCGCCCGTGTCCGCACCTCTCGACTCCTACGCCCGCTACCCCCTCCTCTTCGGCCCCTCACCCGTCCACTCCCTGGACCGCCTGACCCACCACCTCGGCGGCGCCACGCTCTGGGCCAAGCGGGAGGACTGCAACTCGGGCATCGCGTACGGCGGCAACAAGACGCGCAAGCTGGAGTTCCTGGTCGCCGACGCGCTCGCGCAGGGCTGCGACACCCTCGTGTCGATCGGCGGCGTCCAGTCCAACCACACCCGCCAGGTCGCGGCCGTCGCCGCCCGCGCGGGACTCAAGTGCGTACTGATCCAGGAGAGCTGGGTCGACTGGCCCGACTCCGTCTACGACAAAGTCGGCAACATCCTCATCAGCAGGCTCGCGGGCGCCGACGTACGCCTCGTACGCGCCGGATTCGGCATCGGCATCAAGGAGAGCTGGGAGCAGGCGGTGCGCGAGGTCGAGGAGGCGGGCGGCAAGCCGTACGCGATCCCGGCGGGCTGCTCCGAGCACCGTCTCGGCGGCCTGGGCTTCGCGCGCTGGGCGTACGAAGTGGCCGAGCAGGAAGAGGAGTTGGGCGTCTTCTTCGACACCGTCGTGGTCTGCTCGGTGACCGGGTCCACGCAGGCGGGGATGGTCGCGGGGTTCGCCGCACTCGCGGAGGAGGGCGCCCGTCCCCGCCGCGTCCTGGGCATCGACGCCTCAGCCGATCCCGGCCGCACCCACGAGCAGATCGCCAGGATCACGCGCGGAACCGCCGAACTCATCGGCGTGCAGGGAGAGGTGAAGGACTCCGACATCGAGCTTGACGCGCGCTATCACGCGGGAACCTACGGCCTCCCCGACGAGGCGACCCTCGACGCGATGCGGCTCGCGGCCCGCACGGAGGGCATGGTGACCGACCCGGTCTACGAGGGGAAGTCGATGGCCGGGATGATCGATCTGGTCGACAGGGGAGAGATAGCACGCGACGCGACCGTCCTGTACGCCCACCTCGGCGGGCAGCCCGCCCTGAACGCCTACAGCGCCCTGTTCTGATCTTCTGGCTCTGATCTTTCCGAGGGGCAGGGGTTGACGGAGCCGGTGGGGCACACATGTGCGCGTGGTGCCACAGAACAACTACGTACCGCTACGGGGAACGTGCATTTGTGTGTCGGTTTGATGCCGATGTGAGGACCGTGTGAGGTCGGAGCATGGTGCGCCGGGGTCCGGAGGGCGCATACTCGGAACATGACGAGGCCCCCCGGTACCCGACGCCACCTGCCGAACAGCCCCTTTAACGTTCCGCCGCCGCCCGCACCGCCCATCGAGCAGTTCGCCGTGGGCGACCGGGTCTCGCACGACCAGTACGGACTCGGACGCATCGTCGGAGTCGAAGGCGAGGAAGCCGTGGTCATCGACTTCGCCGGCCGCCAGGGACGGTTCCTGAGTCCCTACCCCAAGCTGGCCAAGCTCTGACCTGACGTACGCCTGACGTACGCCTCACGGCGCGTCCGCGAGCACGACAAGGGGCGGTCGGCGGGGAAGGCGCATCCCTTCCCCCCGACCGCCCCTGCATCTCCCCGCGCGTGTTCACGCGGGTCCGGAGAGCGTCCGAGGTGGCTACAGCGCCTGCGCCGCGGGCTTCACCATTCCGCGCACGGTCCGTGACTTCACGAAGTCACCCATGGCGGTCATTTCCCACTCTCCGGTGAACTGCTTGATCATCTTGGCCATCATGACGCCCGTCTGCGCCTCGGCGTTGGTGAGGTCGAAGCGGACCAGCTCCTCGCCCGTCGCCGCGTCCAGAAGACGGCAGTACGCCTTGGCGACCTGCGTGAACTTCTGGCCGGAGAACGAGTTCACCGTGAAGACGAGGCCTGTCACGTCCTGCGGCAGACGGCCCAGGTCCACGACGATCACCTCGTCGTCACCGCCGCCCTCACCCGTGAGGTTGTCGCCGGAGTGCTTGATCGCGCCGTTCACGATCGACAGCTTGCCGAAGTAGCAGCTGTCCACGTGGTTGCGCTGCGGGCCGTACGCGATGACCGAGGCGTCCAGGTCGATGTCCTTGCCGCCGTACGCCGGCTCCCAGCCGAGGCCCATCTTGACCTGCGAGAGCAGCGGCTTGCCGCCCTTGACCAGGGACACCGTCTGGTTCTTCTGGAGGTTGACCCGGCCCTTGTCCAGGTTGATCTTCCCGGCACCGGGCGCGGGGGCCGCGGGCGCCGGGGGAGCGGCGGGCGCGGCAGGGGCGGCGAGACGGGGGTCGGCGACCGGCGGGGGCGGGCCCTGGAC
>NZ_BAAAUG010000192.1:0-40076 GCF_039533825.1 Streptomyces rectiviolaceus | reverse complement strand
ATTTATATAAAGCCGTGGTCCCTGGACTTATTGTCCAGGGACCACGGCTTTTTTGTTTCTGGGCCCTTTCTGAACCCTTTCTGGGTCTTGACCACCCCTCTGCTTCGCCGGCTGACAACTGAGGGTAAGGTCAGGGGGCATCATCGGCTCGTTTCCCACAGGAGGCCCCCGGGTGGAGGTCCAGGAGACTCGCGTCCAGACGGACCGAGTCCTCACCATCCCGAACATCCTCAGCATGGCGCGCCTCGTTGGCGTACCCCTCTTCCTGTGGTTGATCCTCAGGCCGGAGTTCGGCGGGCCCAAGAGTGATCATTGGGCGCTGCTGGTGCTGATGCTGAGCGGCATCAGTGACTATCTCGACGGCAAGCTGGCCCGCCGGTGGAACCAGATCAGCAACCTTGGGCGGTTGCTCGATCCGGCTGCCGACCGGCTCTATATTCTGTCGACGTTGGTCGGGCTCACGTGGCGGGAGATTCTTCCGCTGTGGCTGACCGCGGTGCTGCTCCTGCGCGAGCTGCTACTGCTGGTGATGGTCGGGATCCTCAGGCGTCACGGCTATCCGCCGCCCCAGGTGAACTTCCTCGGCAAGGCTGCCACCTTCAACCTGATGTACGCCTTTCCACTACTGCTCCTCAGTGATGGAAGTGGCTGGATCAGCACTCTCGCTGCTATTTTCGGATGGGCGTTCGCAGGATGGGGTACAACTCTGTACTGGTGGGCAGGGATCCTCTACGTGGTTCAGGTCCGCCGACTTGTCCGTGCGGACACCACGGCCGATTGAGCTTGCCGATTCGGCAGCTGTAGAGGCTTGCAGTCCCGTAAGTGACATTTGCGGGACTATCTTGGCGGGCTAAGTCGGCTAGATCGTCGTCTATTGAGGAGGACGCTTCCGACATGAAGGCCGTCGTAATGGCCGGAGGCGAAGGCACGCGCCTTCGCCCTATGACCTCGAGCATGCCCAAGCCGCTCCTGCCTGTGGCCAACAGGCCCATCATGGAGCACGTGCTGCGGCTGCTCAAGAGGCATGGGCTCACCGAGACCGTAGTAACAGTCCAGTTCTTGGCTTCTCTGGTCAGGAATTACTTCGGCGATGGTGAAGAGCTCGGGATGGAGCTCACCTATGCCAATGAGGAGAAGCCACTCGGCACTGCCGGGAGTGTGAAGAACGCCGAGGAAGCATTGAAGGACGATGCCTTCCTCGTGATCTCCGGTGATGCACTGACTGATTTCGATCTCACTGAGCTCATCAACTTTCATAAGGAGAAGGGCGCGCTTGTCACCGTCTGTCTGACGCGCGTTCCCAATCCGCTGGAATTCGGCATCACCATCGTGGACGAAGAAGGAAAGGTCGAACGCTTCCTGGAGAAGCCGACCTGGGGGCAAGTCTTCTCCGACACGGTGAACACGGGCATCTACGTGATGGAGCCCGAGGTCTTCGACTATGTCGACGCCGATGTGTCGGTGGACTGGTCCGGCGACGTCTTCCCTCAGCTCATGAAGGAAGGCAAGCCCGTCTACGGGTACATCGCCGAGGGCTACTGGGAGGACGTCGGCACGCACGAGAGCTACGTCAAGGCCCAGGCCGACGTGCTGGAGCGCAAGGTCGACGTCGAGCTCGACGGCTTCGAGATCTCGCCCGGTGTGTGGGTTGCCGAAGGGGCCGAGGTGCACCCCGACGCCACGCTGCGTGGGCCGCTCTACATCGGCGACTACGCAAAGGTCGAGGCTGACGCCGAGATCCGAGAGCACACGGTCGTGGGTTCGAACGTGGTGGTCAAGACCGGTGCGTTCCTGCACAAGGCCGTGGTGCACGACAACGTCTACATCGGCCAGCACAGCAACCTGCGGGGCTGTGTCATCGGCAGGAACACCGA
This sequence comes from Streptomyces rectiviolaceus, assembly GCF_039533825.1. Taxonomy (NCBI): domain Bacteria; kingdom Bacillati; phylum Actinomycetota; class Actinomycetes; order Kitasatosporales; family Streptomycetaceae; genus Streptomyces; species Streptomyces rectiviolaceus. The sequence continues at coordinate 38,202 of NZ_BAAAUG010000192.1, read as the reverse complement.
CATCATGCGGGCCGCCCGTATCGAGGACGGTGCCGTCATCGGCGATGAGTGCCTCGTCGGTGAGGAATCGATTATTCAGGGCAATGTCCGGGTCTACCCGTTCAAGACGATCGAGGCCGGCGCATTCGTCAACACCTCGGTCATCTGGGAGTCGCGGGGCCAGGCCCATCTCTTCGGGGCGCGTGGGGTCTCCGGGATCCTGAACGTGGAGATCACACCAGAGCTCGCGGTGAGGCTCGCGGGGGCGTACGCCACGACCCTCAAGAAGGGCTCGACCGTCACCACGGCCCGTGACCATTCGCGAGGCGCCCGGGCGCTGAAGCGAGCGGTGATCTCTGCCTTGCAGGCCAGCGCCATCGACGTACGGGACCTGGAGAACGTACCGCTGCCGGTGGCGCGGCAGCAGACGGCTCGGGGCAGTGCCGGCGGGATCATGATCCGCACGACGCCCGGGGTTCCGGACTCCGTCGACATCATGTTCTTCGACGCGCGAGGGGCCGACCTTTCGCAGGGGAGTCAGCGGAAGCTGGACCGGGTGTACGCGCGCCAGGAGTACCGGCGGGCCTTTCCCGGGGAGATCGGGGACCTGCACTTCCCGTCCAGTGTCTTCGACTCCTACACGGGCTCGCTGCTGCGCAACGTCGACACCACAGGTGTGGCCGAGTCGGATCTGAAGGTGGTCGTCGACGCCTCCAACGGAAGTGCGGGCCTTGTGCTGCCGAGCCTGCTCGGGCGGCTTGGCGTGGACGCGCTGACCGTCAACCCGGGTCTCGACGAGTCGCGTCCGACCGAGACCTACGAAGCGCGCAGGTCGGGTCTGGTGCGACTGGGCGAGATCGTGGCGTCGTCGCGTGCTGACTTCGGTGTGCGGTTCGACCCTGTGGGCGAGCGGCTTTCGCTCGTCGACGAGAAGGGGCGGATCATCGAGGACGACCGCGCGCTGCTCGTCATGCTCGATCTGGTCGCAGCGGAACGCCGCAGTGGCCGGGTCGCGCTGCCGGTGACGACCACGCGTATCGGCGAGCAGGTGGCCGCGTACCACGGGACGCAGGTCGACTGGACGACGACATCGCCCGACGATCTGACGCGTGTGGGGCGTGACGAGTCGACCATCTTCGGAGGGGACGGCCGCGGTGGATTCATCATTCCGGAGTTCAGCAGCGTCTTCGACGGTACGGCTGCCTTTGTGCGGCTCATCGGTCTCGTCGCGCGCACGCAGCTCACGCTGAGCCAGATCGACGCGCGTATCCCGCGCGCCCATGTGCTGCGGCGTGATCTCGCGACGCCGTGGGCGGTCAAGGGGCTTGTGATGCGGACCGTGGTGGAGGCGGCGGGGGAGCGGTCGGTGGACACGACCGACGGCGTCCGGGTCGTGGAGACCGATGGGCGGTGGGTGCTGGTGCTGCCCGATCCCGCGGAGGCCGTCACTCATCTGTGGGCCGAGGGACCCGACGACGCCTCGGCTCAGGCGCTGCTCGACGAGTGGTCCACCGTGGTGGACAGCGCCGGTCGCTGACCGGCGGAACGGTCCGGACGGCACCCGTGCGGGGTGCCGTCCGGCACGCCGGTGGGGCCATTCGGAGGTAACGCCCGCGACGTGCGACGATGTGCGGCATGCCGCAGCAGCCCCCCGTTCGGAGCACCCCCTCGCGCCCCCGGCGCCCGGACGCCTCCATGTCGCTGCTGAACACGGTCATGGACCACAGTCTGGACGAGGGATACGCCGAGGCGGCGGCCCGCAAGAAGGCGAAGGGCCCCGGTGGAGTGCCGCGTCCGCTGCGGGCGAAGCTCGGCCTTGCCCTCGGACTTGTGCTCGCGGCCCTTGTGGTGACGGTGGGGGCCGCGCAGGCGCGGATAGCGGCTCCGGTCGTGGCCAAGGAGCGCGTGGAGCTCATCGACCGGATCGAGTCGGCGACCTCGGACGCCGATGAGCTCGAAGAGGATGTCGAGACGCTCCGCGACGACGTGGGCGAACGGCAGCGCGAGGCACTGAAGAAACACGGGGGCAGCCAGGGCGAGTTGGTGTCGCTGCTCTCCGGTGCCACCAAGGTCCATGGGCGCGGTGTGAAGCTTGTGGTGGACGACGCCAAGGAAGCCGATCAGGGCGGAGGCGGGCCGCGGGAGAGCGCGGGGTTCTCCGACACCGGACGGGTGCGCGACCGGGACATGCAACGGGTTGTCAACGGCCTGTGGCAGTCCGGCGCGGAGGCGATCGCCATCAACGACCAGCGGCTGACGGCCCTGTCGGCGATCAGGGCCGCGGGTGACGCGATACTGGTCGACAACAAGCCGCTGGTGCCGCCGTACACGGTGCTTGCCGTGGGTGACGGGCAGCGCTTGAGCACGCGATTCCAGAACAGTCGCGACGGTCAGTATCTGCATGCTCTGCAGGAGAACTTCGGTGTCCGGACCAGCATTTCCGTCCACGAAGACGTCCGACTGCCGGCAGCGCCGAGTGTGACCGTACGTACAGCAGAGCCGAAGGCAGGAAAGGGCACATCGTGATCGCCGTACTGGGCCTCGTCGTGGGAGTCGTGGCCGGATTGTTGGTCCGGCCCGAGGTTCCGGCGATGGTCGAGCCGTACCTTCCGATCGCCGTGGTGGCGGCACTCGACGCGGTGTTCGGAGGCCTGCGCGCGATGCTCGACGGGATCTTCGACGACAAGGTCTTCGTCGTGTCGTTCCTCTCGAACGTGGTCGTGGCCGCCCTGATCGTGTTCCTGGGCGACAAGTTGGGCGTGGGCGCTCAGCTCTCGACCGGTGTCGTGGTGGTCCTTGGTATCCGGATCTTCTCCAACGCCGCCGCCATCCGCCGACACATCTTCAGGGCGTGACGCGGATGGGTACGGACGAGACGCCCGGGGGCGACAAGCGGAGCAGGGAGCTGCCCGCCGAGGTGCACGGCGCGCCCGCGGAGCCTGCGGAGGGCGCGACGCCCGAACAGGACGAGCAGCAGGGGCAGCACGAGAAGCAGGGGCAGCAGGAGAAGCAGCAGGACGGCCAGGCGTCGCTGAGCGGTCGGCAGCGGCTGGCGGAGGCGTTGTGGCCGCCTCGCGTCACGCGTCCCCAACTCATCGTCGCCCTGCTGCTGCTCGTGCTGGGGCTCGGCCTTGCCATCCAGGTGCGCTCCAACAACGACAGCAGCGCGCTCCGCGGCGCACGTCAGGAAGATCTCGTACGCATCCTCGATGAACTGGATGACCGTACACAGCGTCTGGAAGGTGAGAAGCAGCGTCTCGAGGACCAGCGCACCGGGCTTGAGAACAGCTCGGACCAGGCCGAGGAGGCCCGCAAGCAGACTGTCGAGAAGGAACGTCAACTCGGCATTCTGGCGGGCACCGTGGCGGCGCAGGGTCCTGGGATCACGCTGACCATCGATGACAAGAAGGGATCGGTTGAGGCGGACATGCTGCTCGACGCCATTCAGGAGTTGCGTGCCGCGGGTGCCGAGGCCATCCAGATCAATGACGTACGCGTAGTGGCCAACACCTATCTGTCGGATACGGACAGTGGTGGTGTCCGGGTGGACGGCCGCAAGGTCGGCAAGCCCTACCGGTTCAAGGTGATCGGCAAGCCGCAGGACCTCGAGCCGGCGCTGAACATCCCAGGTGGCGTGGTGCAGACTCTGGAGAAGGAGCAGGCCACCGTCACCGTGACGCGAGCGGAGAAGATCGTGGTGGACGCCTTGCGAGCGGCGAAGCGGCCTGACTACGCTCGGTCGTCGTCCCAGTGATGCGGGGGTGCATGGGGGCCGCCGGTCAAGGGCATGAGGTTGCGGGGGGTCGGCGCACCGTAAGCGTGGTGCGTGGTGGAAACTGTTTGGCGGATACGGACGTTGTGAGGATGTCTGTGCTGCCGATGTACGCCGGTGAGTGCAATCAGGGTTCGTCCTGCCCCACGGGCGGGTCTGTTTCGGTCAAGGGGAATCGCCCGTGAAGTTGTTTGCGAAGTTGTTCGGCAAGAGCGCACGTGAGGACAGTGGCAATCCCGCCACGGCCCGGCACCGTGCCCCGCGCCATGGAGATGCCGAGGGATCTGAGGGACAGGGCGCCGAGCGCCCGATGTTCCGTGACCAGGTCGGTGGGCCGGGCGGTGACATTTCGGGCGCGCAGGGCGCGTCGTCTGTTGACCCTGCCGGTCCGGGCCGCATAGGTTTCGGAGAACCGTCAACCTCAAGTACGGGTGGAGGGTTTACCCCCGATCCGTACGCATCGAATGCCCCCGCGGGGCAGCCGCGGCAGGAGGATCCGTCCATGGCCCTGGTGTGTACGAGGTGCGGGAACCGCAACGCCGAGGCGAGCCGGTTCTGCTCCAACTGCGGCGCGCCGCTGCGGGCCGGGGCCGCGCCGGAGCGTCCCTCCGAGACGACCTCGACCATCTCCATCTCGGGCCTGGAGGCCTACGACGCGGAGGTGACGGGGCAGACCGCCTCGCCCGCCCTCTCGCCGGAGGCCCAGGCCGCCGTCGACGCACTGCCGCTCGGCTCCGCGCTCCTCGTGGTGCGCCGTGGGCCGAACTCGGGCAGCCGCTTCCTCCTGGACGGCGAGCTGACCACGGCGGGGCGTCACCCGCAGAGCGACATCTTCCTGGACGACGTGACCGTCTCGCGCCGCCACGTGGAGTTCCGTCGCCTCGGTGACGGTTCCTTCACCGTCGCCGACGTGGGCAGCCTCAACGGCACGTACGTCAATCGGGAGCGCATCGACTCGGTCGCGCTGTCGAACGGCGACGAGGTGCAGATCGGCAAGTACCGGCTGGTCTTCTACGCGAGCCAGCGGGGCATCGGTATCTGACCGACCCTCCCCCGGGCTTCGTCCGGGGGGACCCCCAGGAAGGGCCATGCTTCAAACACCGAGGGGCGGTGCCGGGAACGGCACCGCCGCCGAGGACCGTCGGCTGATGAGCATCGGCGCCGTGTTGAACGCGCTGCGTGACGAGTTTCCCGAGGTCACGATCTCCAAGATCCGCTTCCTGGAGTCGGAAGGGCTCATCGAGCCGGAGCGCACGCCGTCCGGCTATCGAAAGTTCAGCCCTCAGGATGTCGAGCGGCTCGGGCACGTCCTGAGGATGCAGCGGGACCACTATCTGCCGCTCAAGGTCATCCGGGAGCACCTGGACGCCCTGGAGCGCGGAGAGCGGCCTTCCCTGCCCTCCTTGGGGCAGCCACGGGAGCCCGGTGACGCCTGGGGCGTGAGTGACGCCGATGAGCCCACTGCCGCCCGGGTGGGCCGTGCCGAGCTGATGGCCGCCGCGGAGATCGACGCGGAGCAGCTCGCCGACTGGGAGACGTACGGGCTCATCGTGCCCTTGCCGGACGGCGGTTATGACGCGGAGGCCGTGACGGTCGCCGCGCTCGTCGTCGAACTCGGACGGTTCGGTATCGAACCCAGGCATCTGCGCGCCGTGAAGTCGGCGGCAGAACGCGAGGCCGGCCTTGTCGACCAGGTCGTGGCGCCGCTGCGCAGGCACCGTAATCCGCAGACCAGAGCCCATGCGGAAGCCCGTACGAAGGAGCTCGCGGGGCTGACCGGAAAGCTGCACTCTGCACTGGTGCAGACCGCGCTCGGGGTGCGGTTGCCCTGACTCGAGGGGTGCCCGACTACCCAAACCGGCCGGGCACGTCCTAGGGTTGCTGTGTGAACGAGCTCGACGTCGTAGGTGTCCGGGTGGAAATGCCCTCCAACCAACCGATCGTGCTCCTGCGTGAAGTGGGAGGCGATCGTTACCTCCCCATCTGGATCGGACCAGGTGAGGCGACCGCGATCGCCTTCGCACAGCAGGGGATGGCGCCCGCACGGCCGCTGACCCACGACCTGTTCAAGGACGTGCTGGAGGCGGTGGGACAGGAGCTCACCGAGGTGCGCATCACGGACCTCCGAGAAGGGGTCTTCTACGCGGAACTGGTCTTCGCCAGTGGAGTCGAGGTGAGCGCGCGGCCGTCCGACGCCATAGCGCTCGCGCTGCGCACCGGAACGCCGATCTACGGCAGTGACGGTGTCCTTGACGACGCGGGCATCGCCATTCCGGACGAGCAGGAGGACGAAGTGGAGAAGTTCCGCGAGTTCCTCGACCAGATCTCGCCCGAGGACTTCGGTACCAACAGCCAGTAGTCCGTCGCTTCCGAAGGGTCCTGGCGGACCATTCGGCTAGCCTTTCCCGGCGGTGCGGTACGGCAAACCACTCTTAGGGTGATTATCACTCGGCGTGCCGAGTGTGGCGATCGTTGACGAGCCCCTGGTGACTGCCTACCGTCGAGAAGGCAGGTCAAGGACGGAGGTCGGCGTGAGAAGCAGCGGCGACGATACGGCGATGGGCGGTCCGTATCCGCTTCACAGCAGCGCGGCCGGTCACTCTCCGAAGAGGCCGATGGCGGTTCAGGGGAGCGTTCAGGGGAGCGGGGACGCCACGTCCGGACAGTCCGAACAGGAACAGATCGGTTACCGGGGGCCGACCGCGTGCGCGGCCGCCGGCATCACGTACCGACAGCTCGACTACTGGGCCCGTACGGGCCTCGTCGAGCCCAGCGTGCGGTCCGCGGGCGGGTCGGGGACCCAGCGGCTCTACAGCTTCCGGGACGTCGTCGTCCTGAAGATCGTGAAGCGGTTCCTCGACACGGGTGTGTCCCTGCAGAACATCCGGACCACGGTCCAGCATCTGTGCGACCGCGGTTTCCGGGACCTGGAGCGGATGACGCTCATGAGCGACGGTGCGACGGTCTACGAGTGCACGTCGCCCGACGAGGTCCATGACCTGCTCCAGGGCGGCCAGGGGGTCTTCGGGATCGCTGTGGGCGTCGTGTGGCGGGATGTGGAAGCGGCGCTCTCGCAGCTGCACGGGGAGCGGATCGACACCGGGGAGACGCTGGTGCGGCAGAACCCCGCCGATGAGCTCGCGAGACGGCGCAACAGGGCCGTGTGAGCCGCCGCGCACTTCGTCGCCGGTGTTCGGTGCGCGGTGGCGTTTTCCGGGCGTTGTCAGTGGCGTAGGGCAGCATCAGAGGTGTGAGAACCGCGCCCACGATTCTGCATCTCGACATGGATGCCTTCTACGCGTCTGCCGAGCAGGCCGCGAAGCCGAGTCTGCGCGGGAAAGCCGTGGTGGTGGGCGGGCTCGGGCCGCGGGGCGTGGTGGCCACGGCTTCGTACGAAGCGCGGAAGTTCGGTGTGCACTCGGCGATGCCCATGGGGCAGGCGCGGCGCCTGGCGCCCAATGCCGCCTATCTGGTGCCGCGCTTCGGGCTCTACCGCGAGATCAGCGACCAGGTGATGACGCTCCTGCGGGAGCTGTCGCCGCTGGTGGAGCCGCTCAGCCTGGATGAGGCCTTCGTCGACCTGGAGGCGGGCGGTGTGGCCGACGACCGGGCGTCGGCGCTTGCCGTGGGCGAGCGGTTGCGCGCGGACATCAAGGCGGTGACCGGCCTCCCGGGGTCGGTCGGGCTCGCCGCGTCCAAGATGCTGGCGAAGATCGCTTCGGAGGAGGCCAAGCCGGACGGCCTGCGCCTGATAGAGCCGGGGACCGAGCGGGACCTGCTCGCGCCGATGTCGGTGCGGATTCTGCCCGGTGTGGGTCCTGCCACCGGGGACCATCTGCGGCGGGGCGGGATCACGACGGTGGGGGAGATCGCCGGGGCGGGCGAGGACGAGCTCGTACGGCTGCTCGGGAAGTCGCACGGGAGCGCGCTGTACGCGATGGCCCTTGCGCGGGACGAGCGGCCCGTGGTGGCGGAGCGGGAGTCCAAGTCGGTCAGCGTCGAGGACACGTACGACGTGGACATCCACGACCGGGTACGGGTCAGGGGCGAGGTCGCGCGGCTCGCCGAGCGGTGTGTGGAGCGGTTGCGGGCGGCGGGGCACTCGGGGCGGACCATCGTCCTGAAGGTGCGGCGGTTCGACTTCTCGACCCTGACGCGCTCCGAGACGCTGCGTGGGCCGACGGACGACCCCGGGGTGGTGCGGGAGGCCGCCGCGCGGTTGCTGGAGTCCGTGGACACCACCGGAGGCGTGCGGCTCCTCGGGGTGGGCGTCACGGGGCTCGCCGACTACACGCAGGAGGACCTCTTCGCGCAGGCCCAGGCCCAGGCGCAGGCCGAAGCCGTGGAGGCCCTGGAGGCGCGGCGAGAGGCCGAGGAGGAGCGGGCCGAGGAGGAGCGGGCCGGGAAGGAGCGGGCCGGGGAGGCCGCGGAGGAACCCGTGGGCGAGACGGTGACGGAGCCGGTCGTTCCGGCCGAGCGGCGGTGGGCCGCCGGGCACGATGTGCGGCATGCCGAGTACGGGCACGGGTGGGTGCAGGGCAGTGGCCTCGGGCGCGTCACGGTTCGCTTCGAGACGCCGGAGTCGTCGGCGCCGGGGCGGGTGCGGACGTTCCGTACGGATGATCCGGCGCTCGAGCCCGCGGAGCCCTTGCCGTTGGTGGCATCTCCTGAGGAGCTGGAGCCGCGGTGAGGTCGGTGGCTGCCGCTGTGGTCACCAGGGCGTCCTGCGAGCGTCAGGTGCCGTCCTGGCCTGCGATGTTGCCGAAGTCCTGGTCCGGCGGCGGTGGCTCCGGGGGCGTGATGTCCAGGCCGTAGTGGTGGTAGAGCTGCAGTTCCTGTTCGGGGGAGAGATGGCGGCCCACGCCGAAATCGGGGGCGTCCTTGATCAGGGAGCGCTCGAAGGGGATGCGCAGGGTGCCGTCTTTCGTGAGCTCGCTGGGCTCCAGGGGGACGAACGCGTCCCGGCTGAACAGGCCGGTGCGTATGGCCGCCCACTCAGGGGCGCCGGTGGCGTCGTCGAGATAGACCTCGTCGATCGTGCCGATCTTGGCCCCGCTCCGGTCGAACGCCTTCCGGCCGATCAGGTTGCGCGGATCGATATCGGTCTGCACGGGCCCTCCAACTGGTCGAGGCTTGTCGAAGTGGGGCGTAACTCATCCTTGTTCGTTCGTAATCACTACGAAAGAGCACTTCGGGGCAGGCGGCCACTCGAGGGATCGGCCGCAGTCCTCGCTGGTAGGCTGGCGCATGGCTGCTGACCCCGTGCGGGAGAGCTCTCCGGTGGAGACACCGGAGGCGCCGAAGGAGCAACTCCTCCCCGGAATCTCTCAGGCCCCTGTACCGCACGGACGAGGTCACTCTGGAAAGTAGGGCGGGCGTCGGGCGGGCACGTTCGGAACCCTTCCTCACCGACGGTGAAAGCCGGTGCGTCGCCCTGTCACGGGGCGTGGACCGGTGAAACTCTCAGGTTGAGATGACAGAGGGGGAGGCCGTCCGGGTACCCGCGCCGTGGTGCCCCTCGCAGGTCGCGTCAGACCAGCGTCAGACCAGGAGGCCTCCGCTATGACCGCCACCCCTCGCATCCCGCTCTCCCAGCTCGAGCAGGGCATTCCCTTCGAGCAGCGCCACATCGGTCCCGATGTGGAAGCACGGGCCAAGATGCTCGCGCACGTCGGATACGGCTCGCTCGACGAGCTGACCGCCGCCGCCGTGCCGGATGTGATCAAGAACGCCGAGGCGCTGAACCTGCCGGGAGCGCGTACCGAGGCCGAGGTCCTGGCCGAGCTGCGCTCCCTCGCTGACCGTAACCAAGTTCTTGATTCCATGATCGGGCTCGGTTACTACGGGACCTTCACTCCGCCGGTGATCCTGCGGAACGTCATGGAGAACCCGGCGTGGTACACCGCTTACACGCCGTATCAGCCCGAGATCTCCCAGGGTCGGCTCGAGGCGCTGCTCAACTTCCAGACCGTCGTCGCCGAGCTGACCGGGCTGCCCACCTCCGGTGCCTCGCTGCTCGACGAGGGGACCGCCGCCGCCGAGGCCATGGCCCTGTCGCGGCGCATGGGCAAGGTCAAGGACGGTGCCTTCCTCGTCGACTCCGACGCCCTGCCGCAGACGATCGCCGTCATCCAGACCCGCGCCGAGCCGGCCGGTGTCGAGGTCGTCGTCGCCGATCTGAGCGAGGGCATCCCGGCCGAGGTCGCCGAGCGCGGTGTCGTCGGCGTACTGATCCAATACCCCGGCGCCTCCGGTGCCGTACGCGACATCAAGCCCCTCATCGAGCAGGCGCACGAGATCGGTGCCATCGTCTCCGTCGCCGCGGACCTGCTGGCCCTGACGCTGCTCACCTCGCCCGGTGAGCTGGGCGCCGACATCGCCGTGGGCACCACTCAGCGCTTCGGCGTCCCGATGGGCTTCGGCGGCCCGCACGCCGGTTACATGGCGGTGCGCGAGAAGTTCGCGCGCAGCCTGCCGGGGCGGCTCGTCGGTGTCTCCGTGGACGCGGACGGCAACAAGGCCTACCGGCTCGCGCTGCAGACCCGTGAGCAGCACATCCGCCGCGAGAAGGCCACCAGCAACATCTGTACCGCTCAGGTGCTGCTCGCCGTGATGGCCGGAATGTACGCGGTCTACCACGGACCCGAGGGCCTCAAGACCATCGCGCGGCGCACCCACCGCTACGCGACCGTGCTCGCCGCGGGGCTCACCGCCGGCGGGGTCGAGGTCGTGCACGGCGCGTACTTCGACACCCTGACCGTGCGGGTGCCCGGCAAGGCCGATGAGCTCGTCTCCGCGGCCCGCGAGGGTGGCGTCAACATCCACCAGATCGACGCCGACCACGTCTCCCTGGCCTGCGACGAGACCACCACGCGCAGGCAACTGACCGCGATCTGGACCGCGTTCGGGGTCAAGGCCGACATCGAGGCGCTGGACGCGGAGACCGAGGACACGCTCCCCGGCGGCCTGCTGCGCTCCGACGACTACCTCACGCACCCCGTCTTCCACCAGTACCGCTCCGAGACCGCCATGCTGCGATACCTGCGCAAGCTGGCCGACCGTGACTACGCGCTCGACCGCGGGATGATCCCGCTGGGCTCCTGCACCATGAAGCTCAACGCGACCACGGAGATGGAGCCGGTCACCTGGCCCGAGTTCGGGCAGCTGCACCCCTTCGCGCCCGCCCAGCAGGCCCAGGGATATCTGACGCTCATCCGTGAGCTGGAGGAGCGGCTCGCCGAGGTCACCGGATACGACAAGGTCTCGCTGCAGCCCAACGCGGGTTCGCAGGGCGAGCTTGCCGGACTGCTCGCCGTGCGCGGCTACCACCGCGCCAACGGCGACGAGCAGCGCACCGTCTGCCTCATCCCGTCCTCGGCGCACGGCACCAACGCCGCGAGCGCCGTGATGGCCGGAATGAAGGTCGTCGTCGTGAAGACCAGCGACGACGGCGAGATCGACATCGAGGACCTGCGCGCCAAGATCGAGAAGCACCGCGAAGAGCTGTCCGTGCTCATGATCACCTACCCGTCCACGCACGGGGTGTTCGAGGAGCACGTCGCGGACATCTGCGCACAGGTGCACGAGGCGGGCGGCCAGGTCTACGTCGACGGGGCGAACCTCAACGCCCTGGTGGGTCTCGCCCAGCCGGGCAAGTTCGGCGGCGACGTCTCGCACCTGAACCTGCACAAGACCTTCTGCATCCCGCACGGCGGCGGTGGCCCCGGCGTCGGCCCGGTCGGTGTGCGCGAGCACCTCGCGCCGTACCTGCCCAACCACCCGCTGCAGCCCGCCGCGGGCCCCGAGACGGGCGTCGGTCCGATCTCCGCGGCGCCGTGGGGATCGGCCGGAATCCTGCCTATCTCCTGGGCGTACGTACGCCTCATGGGCGGTGAGGGCCTCAAGCGCGCCACGCAGGTCGCCGTGCTCTCCGCGAACTACATCGCCAAGCGCCTCGAGCCGCACTACCCGGTGCTCTACACCGGCCCCGGCGGGCTCGTCGCGCACGAGTGCATCATCGATCTGCGCCCGATGAGCAAGGCGACCGGTGTCAGTGTCGACGACATCGCCAAGCGGCTCATCGACTACGGCTTCCACGCGCCGACCATGTCGTTCCCGGTCGCGGGGACCCTGATGATCGAGCCGACCGAGAGCGAGGACCTGGTCGAGATCGACCGGTTCTGCGAGGCGATGATCAGCATTCGCGCGGAGATCGAGAAGGTCGGCGGCGAGTGGACCGCCGAGGACAACCCGCTGCGGAACGCGCCGCACACCGCTGCCGCGCTCGGCGGTGAGTGGGAGCACGCCTACAGCCGCGAGGAGGCCGTCTTCCCGGCCGGCGTCGTGGCCGCGGACAAGTACTGGCCGCCGGTGCGCCGCATCGACCAGGCGTACGGCGACCGGAATCTGGTCTGCTCCTGCCCGCCGCTGGATGCGTACGAGGACTGATATCGGGTCCAGAACATGCGTGGGGGCCGGTCCGGAGGTTGTCTCTCCGGGTCGGCCCCTTTGTTGTCCGTGCCGTGCTGCCGTCGCGTCAGGCGGCGGTCATGATCGTGTCCGTGCCCAGCGGTCGGTGCGGAGCGATGATCTGGCCGTCCGGCAGCAACTCACCGGTGTCCTCGAAGAGGAGGACGCCGTTGCACAGCAGGCTCCAGCCCTGCTCCGGGTGGCTCGCCGTGAGGAGCGCGGCTTCCCGGTCGGCGGAGTCGGCTGTCGGGCACGGTGGTTGGTGCTGGCACATGGAAGGGTTCTTTCGCTGCGATGTGATGGCTGTGACGTCTGCCTTGCGGCTCGATGCGGTGTTCATGGCCGCCCCCCGTTTAGTCGGTCCGGTCCCAGTGTTGCCCTACGGGCGTCAATCCGCAGGGATTTAGCCGCAGCGCTTCTTACTGCTTAATGACGTATCACCCGGCCGGACGGTTCAGCCCAACTGCACTGTCTCTTCGGGTGGTTCGGGGTGGTCATACCGGGCTAGTCCGTATGGGCACATGACGCGCCGAGCCCCGCGGCCGGAAGGGCAGCGGGGCACAGGAACGTACGGTGAGGTCAGGCGGGTGAACCGAGCAGCGGTGCCGGGGTCATGCGGTGGGTGAGGACCTTGAGGAGCTCCGCGGCGCGGTGCGGGCGGTGCGCCGCGATGCCTGGAGGCGCGGGCGCGAGGGGCACGAGGATGTCGGAGGGCGCGAGATGGCCGCTCGCACCGTCCGCCGTGCAGTCGCCGTGCAGCCAGAGTGTCAGCATGTAGAGCTCGGGTACGGACAGCAGTCGTGGCTGGTAGGGCATCGGCATCGCCTCGGCGTGACGAAGGGCCCGCTCGGTGGACGCGATGTAGGGGCCCTCGAAGAAGTGCGAGAAGGTCCACCCGTCAGGCGTCAGCATCGTGTCCGCCGCGGCGACGGCTCGCTCGCCGCAGCGGATCAGGAAGCGCCACCCCGCGAGCCGGGTGGGCGAAGTGCCCGACGGGGCGATCCGGTCAAGGACGTGGACGGGCAGCGGGAGTTCGGCGCTCGTCGGCCCCTGTGCGGCGCGCAGGGACGGGGTGCGGGCTTCGCGTACGGCGGTGGGTGAACCGAGTGCCGCGAGGACGCTGCGCAGGGCGGGCGCGGGAGCCGGGGGGACTTGCAGCGGCATGATGGGTCGCCTCTCTCATTCGACAGGCACAGTGGAACGATGACAGGTGCGGACGTCGCTGTCTGCTCCGAAGTCAGAGGGGGCGGGGGCAGGGGACCGCGAGCGCCAACTCTCTGCCTCGTTCGCGAAGTTTATACGACACGTGTTCAGGCAGTGTTTCGTCTAACCGCACCCTATATTGCCCGCAAGGCGTTATTCGGTCGCCACTTTGCGGGCTTTATCCCGATTCCGGATGAGCCCGGGCGTTTGACCTCGGCTCCCTTCGCGGGAGCGGACGGCCGATTCTCATCGGTGTTTTTCACCAGGGGTCGGTGCGAGGATTCCCCGGCGTACGTTCATGCCTGGCGAATGTGCCGCGCGGACTCGCCATCGAGGGTACTGGGCCGGGGGCATGTGCGGGGCGTTATCGATCACATTGCAGGGCATCATCCACCGAGACACAGCGGCCGGACCGTTGGCTGCCCATCCGAGGAGGGGACGCTTCGATGGGGGAGAAGGTCGTAGCAGGAACGTTTGACCTGGCTGAGCGCAACCGGTATCGGAACAAGCTCAGGGAGTGTCTCGCGGGGCTGCGGAGGCTGTTGGACGAGGAGCGGTTCGACCGGCCCAAGAACTTGATGGGCGTGGAGATCGAGCTGAATCTAGCGGGGCCCGACGGCATGCCGAGAATGCTGAATGCGGAAGTGCTCGAACGGATCGCGAGTCGCGACTTCCAGACGGAACTCGGAATGTTCAATCTCGAAGTGAATATCGCCCCGCACCGATTGGGCGGACGCGTTCTCGACCGCCTCGCCGAGGAGCTGCGCACCGGCCTCGCCTATGCCCACCGGAAAGCGAACGAGGTGAACGCGGGCATCGTGATGATCGGCATTCTGCCGACGCTCGCGCACCACGACCTGGTCTCGGGGAACCTCTCCGACGTCGACCGCTATGCGCTGCTCAACGACCAGATCGTGGCCGCCCGCGGCGAGGAGTTCGTCCTGGACATCCAGGGCATCGAGCGGCTGACCTGCACGTCAGCGTCGATCGCGCCCGAAGCGGCGTGCACATCCGTGCAGTTGCACCTCCAGGTCACGCCGGGCAGGTTCGCCGACGTGTGGAACGCGGCGCAGGCCGTCGCCGCCGCGCAGATCGCCGTCGGCGCCAACGCGCCGTTCCTGTTCGGGCGTGAGCTGTGGCGCGAGTCGCGGCCACCGCTGTTCCTGCAGTCCACCGACACCCGCCCGCCCGAGCTCCAGGCACAGGGCGTGCGGCCGCGGACCTGGTTCGGGGAGCGCTGGATCAGCGACGCGTATGAGCTCTTCGAGGAGAACCTGCGCTACTTTCCCGCGCTGCTCCCCCTCATGGACGAGGAGGATCCGCTGCAGGTGCTCGACGACGGCAGGGTGCCGCAGCTCGGCGAACTCGTCCTGCACAACGGCACCGTGTACCGCTGGAACCGTCCCGTGTACGGCATCGCGAACGGCGTCCCGCACCTGCGGGTGGAGAACCGTGTCCTGCCCGCGGGCCCCACCGTCACCGACGTCATCGCCAACGCCGCCTTCTACTACGGCGTCGTACGCGCCCTCGCCGAGGAACCCCGGCCCGTGTGGACCCGGCTGCCCTTCGAGGCCGCGGCGAGCAACTTCGACACCGCGTGCCGCGAAGGCATCGAGGCCCGTCTGCGGTGGCCACGCCGCGGCCGGTACGGAGGGATCGTCGAGGTGCCCGCGGTCGCACTCGTCCGCGACGAACTGCTGCCGCTGGCCGCGGCGGGGCTCGACGCGTGGGGTGTCGAGCCCGCTGACCGGGACTTCTATCTCGGCGTCATCGAGGAGCGGTGCAGACGGCGGGTGAACGGGGCGTCCTGGCAGGCGGCGACGTACCACCAGGCCCTGGAGACCGGACTCGAACGCGACGCCGCGCTCGCCGCGACCACCCGGCGCTACGCCGAGCTGATGCACGCGGGGGAGCCGGTGCACACCTGGCCGGTGGGGCTGCCGGAGCCGGCCGTCCTGAGCTGAGGAGTCCTGAGGCGTACGGGGGCGGGCTCAGCCGTGGCTGCCCGCCTCCATGATGGCCTTGAGGATGACCGCGTGGATCTGCGCCGGGTCATCGACCTGATGGCCTGATCCGCCGGTCGCCTCCGCGATCTGCACGACCTCCTCCTTGTCCGCGTTCGGGCCCACCGCGATGGCGATGAGCGGCACCGGGCGCTTGGGGTCGGAGAGGTTCTCCAACTGCGCGATGAGATTGCTGCGCGCGATGGAGCCGGGGTCCTGGTTCGCGCCGTCCGTGAGCACCACGAGCGCGTTGAACTTGCCGCTCGCGTAGCTGGACGTGGCTTCCTTGTACGCCGCCAGCGTGGTGTCGTACAGGCCGGTCGCACCGCCCGGGATGGGCGTCAGGTCGCTGAAGGCCTCCGAGATCTTGTCCCGCTGGGTGCCGCCGCCCTTGCGGTCGCCGAGCCGTTCGGTGGGCACGAGCTTGCGGTAGTCGCGCTCGCCGTCCAGGAGGGTGGCGAACTCCCAGAGGCCGATCTCGTCCTCGTCGGTGAACCCGGCGAGCGCCTGCAGCAGCGAGGACTTGGTGACCTCCATCCGGGTCTGGCCACGCCCCGGCACGAACTCGCTCATCGAGTCCGAGACGTCGACCACCGTGCTCAGCCGGGCACTCTGGACGGTGATCGTCCACATGCCGAGCGTCTCCTGGAGCTCCTTCTCGGAGGGCGGCTCGCTGGCCTCGTCGCCGTACGGCTGGGGGGTGCGGCCGCCGGCCGCCGTGACGAGCTTCTCCGACGGGTCATCGGCGCCGGTCCTGAAGCCGTGCTTCTCCAGGATCGCGCGCCCCTCGTCGTCGCTGAACAGGGTCATGAAGCGCAGGGCGGCCCGGCTCTGGTCCGTGGAGAGCTCGTCCTCCTGGATCAGCGTGTAGGGGTAGTCGAGGCGCGGTGAGCCGTCCTTCGGATAGAACATGTCCAGGCCGTTCTCGTCGCCCGCCGTCGCGTTGTGCTCGAACGCCGCCTGCTCGGAGAGGATCAGTGCCTGGTTGCGGCGCGGGTTGCCCTGTTCGGTGCCCGAGGAGTCGCGGGCCAGGGTGTCAAGGAGCTGGCTGTCGCTGTCGGACGTGCGCGCGGACAGCGCCTTGGCCATCCCGGCGGCCTGGGTGTCGCCGTCCTTGCCGCCCGCTTTCTTCGCCGACGTGCTCAGCTTGGCGAGCGCGAGCAGGCCGGTGGCGCTGCGCGCGGGATCGGCCGCGCCGAGCCGCAGCTTGTCGCCCTTCATCGCCGCGCCGGTCAACTCCGGCCAGCTGTACGTCTTCTTGGGCCAGCCAAGGGTTTCGGCGGCGGAAGGAACCATGGCCATGCCGACCGGGGACGAGGCTATGTTCCCCGCGGGCGACACCTTGTTCTGCTTGCCGCCCAGGCCGACGCGCTGCAGCCACAGTTCGGAGTCCGGCACCCAGACGTCGTAGTCCGGATCGCCCTTGCCCGTCCGCAGTTCGTCGGTGACCTTGTACGAATCACGGGCGGTGACCCGTACGTCGATGCACGACCCGTCGGACGTGACCTCCTTCTCGCGTGCGTCGTCGGCGGCCGCGCGCAGGGCGGGGGCGATGTCGGGGGCGGCGACGACGTCCAGCTTCACCGTGTCGTCGCGGCACGAACCGCCGAAGGTGAGGAGGTCGCTGCGGACGGCGACGGCCGTGCCCGCCGCGACCGTCAGGACGAGTGCCGTCGCGATGGCCACGGTGCGGCCGCGGGTGCGCGGCCGAGGGTCGGGTGCGTCCGTCCCGTACTCATCGGGCAAGCTGTGACGTCCCATGGCGGTGGTGCCCCTCCTTGAGCGATGAAGCAAGGAAAGAGGGGGTGGCGTGACCGCAATCGGCGTCCGTCCCCCTCGGCCTGTCGCGCACGATCTTCGTACCTTCATTCGAGACCCTAGCGGGGCGGAGATGGGGATGAGGCGGGATTACTCAACTGGAGGCGGAGTGCAAGCGGAGTCCGGGCCGTTGGCCGGTTCTTTTCGGGGTGAGGGGCCATCGCGACGGATCCTCCGGGACGAGACGTTGCTCGTCCTGGCGCTCTCACTGGGCGCGAGCGGTGTTTCCGCGCTGATCAGCTTTGTCGGATCGGTCACCAAGCCGGGCGGTCTGAAGGATCAGGCGGCGACCATGAACGCGTCGGCCGCTCCGGGGCGGCCATGGCTTGATCTCGCGTGGCAATTGTTCGGGATCACGACCGCGTTGGTGCCGGTGGCGCTGGTCGCGCACTTCCTGATCAGGGAGGGTGCCGGACTGCGCACGATCGGCTTCGACCGGAGCCGGCCGTGGCCGGACCTGGGGCGCGGAGCGGCGATCGCGGCGGTGATCGGCAGCACCGGGATCGCCTTCTATCTGGCGGCGCGCGGGCTCGGGTTCAACCTGACGGTGGTGCCGGAGGACCTGCCCGACGTCTGGTGGAAGTACCCGGTGCTCGTGCTGTCCGCGGTGCAGAACGCGGTGCTCGAGGAAGTGATCGTCGTCGGCTATCTGCTGCGCAGGTTCGGGCAGTTGGGGTGGACGCCGATGGCGGCACTGGTCGGGAGCTCGGTGCTGCGCGGCTCGTACCACCTCTACCAGGGCATCGGCGGGTTCATCGGGAACATGGCGATGGGGGTGGTCTTCGTGCTCCTGTACCGGCGGTGGGGGCGGGTCGGGCCGCTGGTGGTGGCCCATTCGCTGCTGGACATCGGGGCGTTCGTCGGGTACGCGCTGCTTGCCGGGAAGGTGGGATGGCTGCCCACGCCTTAGGTGGCGGCAGGGCGGGGGCGGGCGGTGCTGTGGGGACGTACGACTGGGTCGTACGTCCCCACAGTGACGTCAGGCGTACAGCTCGCCCTCGATGACGGTGACCGCGCGGCCCGTCAGGAGGGTGCGGTCGCCGCGCAGTTCGGTGCGGACGAGGCCGCTGCGGGCCGAGGCCTGCAGGCCGGTGAGGTCCGCGCGGCCCAGGCGCTCGGACCAGAAGGGGGCCAGGGCCGTGTGGGCGCTGCCGGTCACCGGGTCCTCGTCGATGCCGATGCGCGGGAAGAAGCCACGGGAGACGAAGTCGTAGCCGCGGGAGGGGTCTTCTGCGCGTGCGGTGGCGATGATGCCGCGCTCGGAGTGCCGGACGAGGGCCTTGTGGTCCGGGGTGAGGGCGCGCACCGTCTTCTCGTCGGCGAGCTCGACCAGCAGGTCGCCGAGGCTCGCCCCGGCGCCGAACACAGCGAGCGGCTCGGCGCCGAGTGCGTCCGCCACGCCGTCGGGGACCTCGACCGGGGTGAGCGGGGCGGTCGGGAAGTCCATGGTGACGGTGCCGTCGGCGTGCGCGGTCGTGGTCAGGACGCCGCTGCGGGTGGCGAACCGTACGGGGCCCTGGGCGGTGCCGGTGACCTGCAGGACGTGGGCCGTGGCGAGCGTGGCGTGGCCGCAGAGGTCGACCTCGGTGGTGGGGGTGAACCACCGCAGGGCCCAGTCGGCTTCGTCGTGCGCGGGGAGGCGGTGGGCGAAGGCGGTCTCGGCGTGGTTGACCTCTGCGGCCACGTTCTGGAGCCAGGCGTCCTCGGGGAAGGAGTCGAGGAGGAGGACGCCCGCGGGGTTGCCCGTGAAGGGGCGGTCGGTGAAGGCGTCGACGATGCGGATGCGGTGAGAAGTCGGCATGTCGATGACGCTAGCGGGCCAATGTGGGGGTGGGACAAGGCCAATTGGGGGTGAGTGGCCCTATTGGCCTGCTGATCTCGCCTCGCGTCCCGCACGTGGCGGGCACAAGCTGGATGGGAGGGGGATTCCTTGGG
This sequence comes from Streptomyces rectiviolaceus, assembly GCF_039533825.1. NCBI lineage: Bacteria > Bacillati > Actinomycetota > Actinomycetes > Kitasatosporales > Streptomycetaceae > Streptomyces > Streptomyces rectiviolaceus. The sequence goes on along the minus strand of NZ_BAAAUG010000192.1, from coordinate 19,023 downwards.
TCCGGCCATCGGGCGGGCCCGATGAGGAGGAACCATGACAGCGACGACGCGGAACGACACTCCTGTCGCGATCGAGGGCGGCGGCGTGGAGCTGCGGATGCGGGATGTCGGGGGAGACATGGCCGTCGCGTTCGTGCGGCTCCCGCAGGGTGCGGACATGACGCCGGCGCTCACGGGCATGCCCGGCGGTCTCTGCCAGTGCCCCCACTGGGGGTATCTGCTCAAGGGGCGGCTGAAGATGCGGACAGCGTCCGACGACGAGATCTACGAGGCCGGACAGGCCTTCTACTGGGCGCCGGGCCATGCCCCGGAGGCGCTCGAGGACTGCGAGTACGTCGACTTCTCGCCGACGAAGGAGTTGACCGAGGTGGTCGACCACGTCAAGGCGCACATGGGCTGACCGTTTCGGACGGCCTCTCCGGCGGGTCCCGGGAAGGGGCTTGCCAGAAGAACAGTCCCGATATATCGTTGACGCATCGCGACTGATCAACGACTACACGGTTGATCAATGACACAAGAGGAGTGATGGCGATGCGTTCCCACGGTTGTGAACACGAGCACGGACGTGGAAAGTGCGGCCCCGGCCATGAGGGCAGGGGCGGTTTCGAGGGGCGGCGCGCGGCGTTCGGTCCCTTCGGTCCCGGCTTCGGCGGTCCCGGTGGGCCCGGCGGCCCCTGGGGCGGCGGACGAGGCGGCAGGGGCGGTCCGCGAGGCAGGGCGCGGCGCGGTGACGTACGCGCGTCGATCCTGGCCCTCCTGAAGGACCGGCCGATGCACGGCTACGAGATGATCCAGGAGATCGCCGAGCGCAGCGGCGGGGCGTGGAAGCCCAGCCCCGGTTCGGTCTACCCGACCCTCCAGCTCCTGGAGGACGAGGGCCTGATCAGCAGCGCGAGCGAGGGCGGCAAGAAGCTCTTCTCGCTCACCGAGGCCGGCCGCACCGCGGCCGACGAAGGTCCCGACGCGCCCTGGGAAGAGGCCGGGCGCGGGGTCGACTGGGAGACGCTGAACGAGATCCGGCAGGCCGGTTTCGGTCTGATGGAGGCGTTCGGCCAGGTCTGGAAGACCGGCAGCAAGGACCAGCGCGAGAAGGCTGTCACGGTCATCAACGACGCCCGTAAGAAGCTGTACCTGATCCTCGCCGATGAGGACTGAGGTGGTGGGGGTCGACGACCCCCATCGCCACTGAGGCGCCCCGCACTTCACGTGTGGGGCGCCTCTTTTGTGTGTGGGCTCAAGTCACCAGGCCCGCCAGCTTCCGCAGCGACTCGTCGAGCGCGGCCGTCGCCGAGTCCTTCAGCTTGCCCGCCATCAAGGAGACCGCCGCGCCCGTGAACTCCCCGTCTATGCGTACGTTCGTCGCGTCCCCTTCGGGGGAGAGCGTGTAGCGGGTGCCGACCGTGACGCCCATCGGGCCCTTGCCCTTGATCGCCAGGGTGCGCTCGCTCTCCAGGTCCTCGATCGTCCAGCTGACCTCGGCCGGGAAGCCCATCAGCTTCATGTTCTCCGCGAACGTGCCGCCCACCTCCAGAGTGGTGGGGGCGCCCTTGGGGAAACTCGTGTGCGTGGCGTTCCATTCGCCGTACGAGGAGAAGTCGGTGAGTTGGGCCCAGACCTTCTCGGCGGGCGCCTCGATCCGTGCTTCCGCGCTGACTTCGGCCATGCGACGACCCCTTCTCGTTGGGCGCTGCGGCGGGGCGCAGCTGCGGTGTCGCGGAACGTAGCCGCAGGGCCCGGAACATTCAATACTGATGAACCGTCAGATGCTGGCGCCTTTCGGCTTCTGTCGGCTTCTGTTGTCGGGGCTCCGCAGCGCCGCCCGGAACCGGGTCGGGTACTGTTGCCCTCCCCGCGATGGACGCGGGCAGACGGATGCAGGAGGTGAGCCCCCATTACCGCAGCAGCAGGTCGGGCGCTCCCCCTTCGCGACCGCGCGGTTCACCCGGCATAGGTGACCGAGGGAGCCCCATTGGCGTCCCGAAAGGTTCCTTTTCTCATGTCGGCTTCACCCGCGTCGCCCTTGTCATCGCCCATAACGTCCCTCACTCCTTCCGCCATCGTCATCAGTCTGCGCGCCGCCGGCTGCGTCTTCGCCGAGGACGAGGCGGAGTTGCTCGTCGCCACCGCGCGTGACCACGCCGAACTCGCCGCCATGGTGGAGCGGCGCGTCACCGGTCAGCCGCTCGAACACGTCCTGGGCTGGGCGGAGTTTCGCGGTCTGCGGATCGCCGTGGACGCCGGGGTGTTCGTGCCCCGGCGGCGCACCGAGTTCCTCGTAGAGCAGGCCGCGGCCCTCGCCGGACCCGGAGCGGTCGTCGTCGACCTGTGCTGCGGCTCGGGCGCGCTCGGGGCCGCGCTCGGCGCCGCCGTCGACCGGGTCGAGCTGTACGCCGCCGACATCGACCCCGCCGCCGTGCGGTGCGCCCGGCGCAACGTCGCCGACGTGGGGGGACGGGTGTACGAGGGCGACCTCTACGAGCCGCTGCCCGGCGCCCTGCGGGGCCGCGTCGACGTACTCCTTGCGAACGTCCCCTACGTACCCACCGAGGAAGTCGGTCTCCTGCCGCCCGAAGCCCGCATCCACGAGGCGCGTGTGGCGCTCGACGGCGGGGCGGACGGCCTCGACGTCCTGCGGCGGGTGACCGCGGACGCGGCGCGCTGGCTGGCCCCGGGCGGCCGGCTGCTGTTCGAGACGAGTGAGCGGCAGGTGCCGTACGCGCTCGAAGCGGTGGCCGGCGGCGGTCTCGTGCCGCGGTCGGTGAGCGACGAGGAGATGTACGCGACGGTCGTCATCGGGACACGGCCCGCACAGGGCTCGTAGGGCGCCCGCGTGGTCGGAGTCAGCCGACCCTGCGTATCACCGCCGCGTCGAACAGGTCGCATGCCCTGGGGAACGGGCCCTCGTCGTGGCAGTGCCAGGCTTCCCAGAACAGGTCGGCGGGCAGTGCGTCATCGGGTGCGTACACCCGATACACGTACTGCCTGCCGTCGATCGCCGGCAGGGCGACCATCCAGCACCTGCACTCCATGCCTGAAAGACGAGTGACCGGTGCGTCGTGGTTGCGTTCCCGGCGTGAATCAAGGCGGCGCGCGCCCCTCGGGGAAGAACAGTGGGATCTCATCCGTAAGGAGGAGAACCCACACATGCGTACCCAACCTGTGTCGGACGCGAAGATGCTTCCCGGCGCCGATGACGCCGCCTTCGGGGGCTGATGGGGTGGGAGATGTGCAAAGCCGTACCCCGCGGGGCGCCGAGCCCGGCCCGACCCGAGCAGAGACCGACTCCCGACTCAGCGCCGCGCTGGCGTCGGTGGTGGCAGGCGCGCGCCGGCGTGCGGTGCGGGACGGGGACCGGCAGATCGACACCGCGCATCTGCTGCACTCCCTTCTGGAGACCGACCCCGACGTGCGGGCGGTCTTCGACGACGGGGCGCAGGTGGTGCGGCTCCTCGGCTATCTCGTGCAGCGCAGCATCGGGTACGGCCTGCAGTGGCAGGGGACGGTCGAGGACTCCGGGGCGGTGCCGATGGTGCGGGCGGGCAACTCCGGCTCCGTGAAGGAGACGGGCTGGTCGCCGTCCGCGAGCGCCGCCATGGACGCGGCCATCGAGCGGGCCGGCGGACGCGGCGAACCGCGCGCCCTCGGCGTCGACCTCCTGGCGGCGCTCGTCGCCGATCCGGACTGCCGCGCGGTCGAGGTCCTGGGGCGGGCCGGGGCCGACGCGCAGGTGATCCTCCGGCGGATCGAGGACGATCCGTTCACCGGGACGTCCGCTGATCCGTACGCCGACCCGTATGCCGATCCGTACGCCGAGACGTCCGCCGATTGAGACAGGTTCTATCGGGGGTGAAGCTCATGACACGTCCTGTCATGATGTGCCGGTGCAAGCGTCTCAGGGGATACAGGCAGGCTCGCGGCCGAGCCGGGGGAGGGGCGTCGCCCTGGGGCTCGCCATGGGGTCGGCGTTCGCCTTCGGCGGCTCGGGTGTCGCGGCCAAGCCGCTGATCGAGGCGGGCCTCGACCCGTTGCACGTGGTGTGGCTTCGGGTGGCGGGCGCCGCCCTGGTGATGCTGCCGGTCGCCTGGCGCCACCGGGGTCTCGTGCTCCGCAGGCCCGCGCTCCTCCTCGGCTTCGGCCTGTTCGCCGTGGCCGGTGTCCAGGCCTGCTACTTCGCGGCGATCTCCCGCATCCCCGTCGGCGTCGGACTCCTGGTCGAATACCTCGCGCCCGCGCTCGTCCTCGGCTGGGTGCGCTTCGTACAGCGGCGGCCCGTGACGCGGGCGGCCGCGGTGGGCGTGGTGCTCGCGGTCGGCGGGCTCGCCTGTGTCGTCGAGGTGTGGGCCGGGCTGAGCTTCGACGCCGTGGGGCTGTTGCTCGCGCTGGGCGCCGCGTGCTGCCAGGTCGGCTACTTCCTCCTGTCCGACCAGGGCAGCGACGCGGGCGACGACGCTCCTGATCCGCTCGGCGTCATCGCGTACGGACTGCTGATCGGCACCGCGGTGCTCACGGTCGTGGCGCGCCCCTGGGGCATGGACTGGTCGGTGCTCGCGGGAAGTGCGGACATGGACGGCTCGGCGGTTCCCGCGTGGGCGCTGATCGCCTGGATCGTGCTCATCGCGACGGTCGTGGCGTACGTCACCGGAGTGCTCTCGGTGCGTCGGCTCTCGCCGCAGGTGGCAGGGGTCGTGGCCTGTCTGGAAGCGGTCATAGCGACCGTGCTCGCCTGGGTGTTGCTGGGCGAACACCTGTCGGCGCCGCAGATCATCGGGGGCGCCGTGGTGCTCGCGGGGGCGTTCATCGCGCAGTCGTCCACGCCGGCCAAGCCTCCGGACGGGCCTGCCGATGGCGGGGGGCCGGAGCCGGAAGAGCAGTTGTCGTCGACCCGTGCCGCCGTTTAGGGTGTTGATCATGCATTCACGCGCGCTCGTTCTTCCGCCTCCCGCCGCTTAAGCGCGGGCATCTCCTGGATCACACCCGGCCGGTGGCCGGGTGGAACGACGCTGCCCGCAGACGGAGTCAGGGACCTTCTTTTTCCTTTCTGCGGAGAACTCACGTGTCGAATGTGTCGACTGCTGTCTCCGGCCTGTCCGTCGGACGAGGCCTGTTCTATCTGATCGTCGCCGGTACGGCCTGGGGCACCGCGGGTGCCGCCGCCGCGCTGGTCTTCAAGGCCAGTGACATGGGGCCGGTCAGCCTTTCCTTCTGGCGCTGCGCGGGCGGCTTCGTGCTGCTCTACGCCGTCCGTCTGGTGCGGTCGCGCCGGCGTTCCTCGTACGTCGCCGAGAGCGTGCCGCTGCGGCGCAGGCTGCAGCGGATCGTGGCGACCGGCGTGGCCCTCGCCGTGTTCCAGACCGCCTACTTCGCGGCCGTCGAGTCGACCGGACTCGCGGTCGGCACGGTGGTCACGATGGGGGCCGGTCCTGTGCTCATCGCGCTCGGGGCGCGGTTCACCATGGGGGAACGGCTGGGGCGCGGCGGGGTCGTCGCCGTGGCCGGGGCGCTTGCCGGGCTCGTGGTGCTCGTCCTGGGCGGTGGCGGCGCGAGCGTGCGTCCGGCGGGCGTCGGGTGGGGGCTGCTCTCGGCGGCGGCGTACGCGGCGATGACGCTGCTCACTCGATGGTGGGGGCGGGACGGCGGCGCCGACTCGTCCGACACGACGGTCTGGTCGTTCGCCGTGGTGTCCGTCTGCCTGCTGCCGCTCGCCGCGGTGGAGGGTCTGGTCCCGCACGCCGCCGACCCGGCGCTGACGGGCCTGTACCTGCTGTACATCGTCGTGATCCCGACGGCGGTCGCCTACGCCCTGTACTTCGCGGGGGCCGCCGTCATCAGGTCCGCGACCGTCTCCGTGATCACGCTCCTCGAGCCGCTGAGCGCTGCCGTCATCGCGGTCGTGCTGCTCGGCGAGGAGCTGACGGTGTCGACGGTGCTCGGCACCTTGCTGATGCTGGCCGCGGTGACTGGCCTCGCGGCCGCTGAGACGGTCGCCGCGCGGCGGGTCGCTGCGCGGCGGGTTCTCGCGGGGCGCGGTGGGGGTGGCCGGGCCCCGCGAGTGCTGTCTTGAGTCCGCGGGTCGGTGGGGGCTGGTCGCGCAGTTCCCCGCGCCCCTGACGGGGCGCGCTTCGGCAGGTCGCTCAGCGGCGGCGTAGTTGGTGCTTGTGGGCCGCCGCGTCTCGTGGGCCATCGCGTTCCGTGAGGCCCGACGCGATGCGGTCCTGGACCTCCTGCGGCTTGTGGCTGGCGTACTTGAACTTTGCCCGTACGTCCGTCACTTCGAGGCACAGGGCGCGGATGCCGGAGAGCATCCGGCCGAACGGGGCCTCGCCCACCGCGGCCGGTGCCGAGCCGCCCTCCGGCTGGAAGTGGGCGACCTGGCGGTTGAGGAGTTCGGCCTTCTCCTCCGGGTCGTCCACGATGCGGGCGGTGCAGCGGAGCTGGACGGCGGCGTAGAAGCTGGTCGGCACGCCGTGCTCGGGCGGGGTGTCCGGGGGCGCCTGCCAGGGGCCCGGTACGTACACGTAGTCGTCCACGACGCTGAGCAGCACTTCGGGATCGGCTTCGAGCGCGGGCCACAGCGGGTTGGGGCGTGCCAGATGCGTGATCACCCGGCCGTGCGGGCCGTGGCCGGGTTCGAAGGCGAAGTGCGCGGGCTGGACGTGCGGGGGCTCTCCGGGCAGGCCGTTCACGGCGAGCTGCCCGAAGTCGTGGCCGGCCAGCCACTGCTGCCACTCGGCGTCGGAGCGCGGGGCGTCCCAGGGGTGGATCAGCATCACAGCTCGATCAGGTAGTCGGGGACGTCGATGCCGGGGGCCAGGTCGGCCGAAGGGACCAGTGGGTCGTGGCCCTTGCGCAGCGGGACGACGCCCGACCAGTAGGGGAGGTCGAGGTCCTCGGGGTCGTCGTTCGGGCCGCCGGTGCGCACCTTCGCGGAGACCGCGGCGAGGTCGAGGCTGAGCACGGCGGTCGCCGCGAGCTCCTTCGCGTTCGCGGGGCGGGAGTCGGCGGAGCGGCCCGGCACGACGTGGTCGACGAGCGCGTCGAGTGCGGTGCGCTTTTCCTCGGGGTCCGTGACCTGGTGGGCGGTGCCGTGGATCACCACCGAGCGGTAGTTGATCGAGTGGTGGAAGGCCGACCGGGCGAGGACCAGGCCGTCGACGTGGGTGACGGTCAGGCAGACCGCCAGGCCCGGGTCCTCCTCCTCCTGCTGCTGCCGGGCGTCGCCCGCCATCCGCAGCGGCCGGGAACCCGTCGAGCCGTGCACGTACAGGCGCTCGCCCACCCGGCCGTACAGCGTCGGCAGGACGACGGGGGCGCCGTCACGCACGAAACCGAGGTGGCAGACGTAGGCCTCGTCGAGTATCGCGTGCACCAACTCCTGGTCGTACGCGGCGCGGTCACGCCCGCGGGTGGGGACGGTGAGGTCGGTCGGCGCGTACGAGGCGGTGTCGGTGGCGGTCTCGACGCCGGTCTCGATGCCGGACTCGGATGCGACGCTCATTGCCTTCTCCATTGCACTAGTGCATAATCTGGTTTGTGCTAGGAGAGTATCGGATCGAAGGCCGACGTGCAGCTGAGATCGCTGCCAGTGTGGAGCGCGCGGTGGGTGGCGGAGGCCTGGAGCCGGGTCAACTCCTTCCGCCGATGCGCGAGTTGGCGCAGCGGCTGGGGGTGAATCCCAATACGGTGGCCGCCGCCTACCGCACGCTGCGTGAACGCGGCGTCATCGAGACCGCGGGGCGGCGCGGCAGTCGCGTACGTCCCAAGCCCGCGACGACGGTGCGTGAGCTGATCCGGGTGGACGTGCCGGCCGGTGTGCGCGACGTGTCGAACGGCAACCCGGACACGGCCTTGCTTCCCCCGCTCGCAGAGGTGTTCGCGGCGGCCGCCGCGGAGGGCGACCGGCGCCCCGTGCTGTACGGGGAGGCAGCGGTGGACCCCGAGATGAGCCGCCACGCGCGCGTGGCCCTCGACGAGGACGGTGTGCCGGAGGGCCCTGTCGCCGTCACCTCCGGGTCGCTCGACGCCATCGAGCGCGTGCTGGCGGCTCATCTCAAGCCTGGTGACGCGGTCGCGGTGGAGGATCCCGGCTGGGGGAGCCTGCTCGATCTGATGCCGGTGCTCGGGCTGCGTACGGTCCCGGTGGGTGTCGACGACGACGGGCCGCTGCCCGCCGACGTGGAGGACGCGCTGCGCGGCGGCGTCCGGGCGCTCATCGTCACCGACCGCGCCCAGAACCCGACGGGCGCCGCGATCAGTGCTCCACGCGCGCGTGCCCTGCGAAAAGTGCTCGCCGCACACCAGGACGTGCTGCTCATCGAGGACGACCACGGCCACGCCATCGTCGACCTGCCGCTGTACCCGCTGGCGGGCGTGACCCGCAGCTGGGCCTTCGTCCGCTCCACGGCCAAGGCGTACGGGCCCGACCTGCGTCTTGCCCTGCTCACGGGGGACGCCGTCACCGTCGATCGGGTGCAGGGGCGCCAGCGGCTTGGCCCCGGGTGGGTGAGCCATCTGTCGCAGCGCGCCGTGGTGCGTCTGTGGACGGACGGGGCGGTGGACGCGGCCGAGGTGGCGGCGTCCTACGGGAAGCGGCGTGACGCCCTGATCGCCGCACTCGCCGAGCGGGGAGTGGCGGCGCACGGGCGCAGTGGCATGAACGTGTGGGTGCCGGTGCCGGACGAGACCGGCGCGGTCGCCAGGCTGCTGCACGCGGGGTGGGCCGTCGCCCCGGGGGCGCGGTTCCGGATGGGCGCGCGGCCCGGGGTGAGGATCACGGTGTCGACGCTCGGGGACGGTGACATCGAAGCGGTGGCGGACGCCGTCGCATCCGCCACCGGGCCCGCTCCCGCGCGGCGCTATGAGTGAGCGGGCCCTCCGCGGCGCTATGAGTGAGCGGCGGGCTTGCGTGAGCGGTCGCGCGGCCTGGACTGGGTGAGAGCCGCGCCCGCCAGGACGATCACCGCGCCGACCGGCGTCGACCAGCTCAAGGACTCGCCGAGGACGGCGACGCCCGCTGCGGTGGCGATGACCGGGACGAAGTACGTGACCATCTGGGCCGTCGTCGGTCCGACCTCGGACACCAGGCCGTACTGGAGGAGGAAGGCGAGCCCGGTGCCGGCGGCACCCAGTGCCACGACGGCGAGGAGCGGCACGACGGGGAAGTGCGTGGGGAAGGACGTGAACAGCGGGGTCACCACGGCCAGTTCGACGGTCGCGACCAGGAGCTGGCCGCCGGTCAGCGAGAGGTTCGAGTGACCCGAGCCGGCCAGCGTGCGGCGCACGTAGATCCAGCCGATCGGGTAGCACAGCGAGGCGAGCAGTGCCATCGCCGTACCGCCGAAGTCAAGGCCGCTGAAGCCCTGCCAGGCGCCGAGGACCGTGAGCACTCCGAGGAAACCGATGCCGAGCCCCGCGACCCTGCGCCGCGTAGGACGGTCCTCGGAGAGCGCGACCAGGGAGAGCGCCATGCCCCACAGGGGCGACGTCGCGTTGCAGATGCCGGCGAGCGTGGACGGGATCGTCAGCTCCGCGTACGCGAACAGCGAGAACGGCAGGGCGTTGAGCAGCAGCGCCGCGACCGTGAGATGCGCCCATGTCCGTGCCCCGCGCGGCAGCCGCTCGCGCTTCATCACGAGGACGACCGCGACGACCGCGGTGCCGAAGACCAGGCGCCCCAAGGTGACTTGGAACGGTGCGTAGCCTTCTGTGCCGACCTTGATCAGCAGGAAGCTGAAGCCCCAGATCAGTGACAGGACGCCGAAGCGGAGGCGCCAGCCGAGGGCGCGGCGCCTCGGATCGGCAGGGGGCGGGGCGGAAGGGGCGGAGGGGGCGGAGGGGGCGGCAAGGGAGCCGGGAGGGGTGGTGGTGGCGCTCATGTACGTCACCTTGAAGCAGCCGACGTCGTAGAACAAGCGAAATAAACTGCCCGGTATCGCGTAGCATCGCTTACATGTTGAACCTGGAGCGCCTGCGCACCCTCGACGCACTGGCCCGGCACGGCTCGGTCAGCGGCGCCGCGGCGGGGCTGCACGTCACGACGTCGGCCGTCTCCCAGCAGATGACCAAGCTGGAGCGCGAGGTGGGCCAGCAGCTCCTCGCCAAGAACGGCCGCGGAGTGCGCCTCACTGATGCCGGGCGGCTGCTCGCCGAACATGCCGCGCGCATCCTCTCCCAGGTGGAGCTCGCCAAGGCCGACCTGGAGGAGCAGCGCGGCAAGGCCGTCGGCGAGCTGCGCATCTCCGCGTTCCCCACGGCGATGCGCGGCCTGCTGCCCGGCACGCTCACCGCGCTGCGGGCCGGGCATCCCGGCCTGCGCGTCCGCTCCCAGGAGATGGAGCCGCAGCTCGGAGTGGCCGCCGTGGTGCGCGGGGACATCGACATGGCGGTCGTCCTCGACTGGTACAACAAGCCGCTGCCGATGCCTGAAGGGCTGATCAAGGCCTCCCTCCTTGACGACCCCGCCGATGTCGCCATGCCCGCGACGCACCCCCTCGCCGACCGCTCCGAAGTGGACCTCGAGGAGTTCGCGGACGACGAGTGGATCACGTGGGCGGAGGGGGAGTTCTGCCATGAGTGGCTGATGTTCACGCTGCGCGCCAAGGGCATCGAGCCGCGGATCGCGCACCGCGCGGAGGAGCACCACACTCAGCTCGCGCTGGTGGCCGCGGGCCTCGGCGTATGCGTGGCACCCCAGTTGGGGCGCGATCCGATGCCTGCCGGGGTCAGGACGGTTCCGGTGCGGCACCGGGTGCGCCGCCATGTGTACGCGGTGTGGCGCGCGGACGCTGACCGCCGGCCGTCGATCAGGGCGGCGGTGGAGGCGCTTCAGGGGGCGGGGGCCGCTCTTGGCCAGTGATCAGGGGCGGGCCTGTAGTTCCGCCAGTTTCCGGAAGTCCCAGGACGCGATGGCGTCGGGTGTGAGCCGGACCCACGCGTGCTTCCCGTCGTAGGGCATCGAGTCCATCCCGAAGTACTTCTGGGCGAACAGCCGCTCAGGGACGTCCAGTTCGGGGCAGGGCTCGCCCACGCGCGGTGCCTCGGCGACGAAGACCGCCGTCCCGGACAGCTCCACACCCCGCAGCTCTCCGTACTCCACGCCCGCGTCGATCACCACGGCGACCCGCTGGTCGCCCCGCAGGTCCGACCAGCGCTTGCTGCGGGTGATCGAGAACAGCCACAGGGATGTGCCGTCCCAGGCGAACCAGAGTGCGCTGACGTGCGGGGCGCCGTCGCCGGACACGGTCGCGACCCGGCAGGTGCGTTCCGCTCCGAGGAACGCGTCGAGCTCGCCGGGCGACATCATGATCCTGCGGCCCCGGCGCTGTGTGACGGCCATCGGTCCTCCCGCGACATAGGGAAAAGGTGGGCGCACAGCTCAAACTGACTGACCGTCAGAACAGTGCGTCAGGAAAGCATGCGGTCTCTTCCGCCGTGACGCAATGGCGGCTAACCTCCGCGCATCCCGGACGCCGGTTGCCTCGGCTGTCCCGGGACGACCGGACGACCCGCACGACCCGGACAGGGGGAGCCATGCCGTCGTACGAACAGCTCAGGGAACTCCTCGATCCCGCCACCACCGTGCTGATGACCGTCGAGTGCCAGCAGGGCGTGGTGGGTACGGAGAGCGCGCTGCCCGAACTCGCCGACGAGGCACGCTCGTCGGGCTGCCTCGCCAATGTCGCGCGGCTCGTCTCCGCCGCCCACCAGGCCGGGGTCCAGGTCCTGCACGCCGTCGCCGAGCGGCGGCCCGACGGGCGCGGCGCCAACCACAACGCCCGCCTCTTCCGCGCCGCGGGGCGGCTGCCCGTGCAGCAGCTCTCCGGGACCAGGGCCGTACGGATCGCGCCGCCCATCGAGGTCGCCGACGAGGACTTCGTCGTACGGCGGCTGCACGGACTCTCACCCCTCGCGGGCACGGACGTCGACCCGCTGCTGCGCAATCTGGGGTGCCGCACGCTCCTGGTGACCGGCGTGTCGGCGAACGTGGCGATACCGAACGCCGTCTTCGACGCCGTGAACCTGGGCTACACCGCCGTCGTGCCCTCGGACGCCATCGCGGGAGTCCCCTCCGACTACGCACCCGCGATGATCCGCAACACCCTCGCCCTGGTGGCCACCATCGCCACCACCGAGGAGGTCCTCGGCAGCTGGAAGCGTCCCAGGCCGGTGTGACGAAGCGCCCTAGGCCAGCGTGATCGAGTCCCCCTCCACGGTGATCTCGGCGGCGGGCAGCGGTTTCGGTGCCGGAGAGGCCTTCACACTCCCATCGGCGATGGAGAACTTGCTCCCGTGACAAGGGCAGTTGATGGTGCCGCCCTCGACGCTCGTCACCGGACACTGTTTATGGGTGCAGCGGTTCGAGAAGGCCTTGAACTCGCCCTCCGTCGGCTGGGTCACCACCACCCCCTCCTTCTTGAAGATCTTGCCGCCGCCCACCGGGATCTCCGATGTCTTGGCGAGCGCGGCCCCGCCGGCTCCGGCGGGCGCCTCGGCCTCATCAGGCGCCTTCTTGTCGGCCGGAGCGGAGTCGTACGAGTCCTCGCTTTCCCCGCAGGCGGCGAGCGTGGCGGCCAGGCTGACGACGCCCGCCGCCGCGACGACCGAACGGCGGGAGAGCGCGGGCAGAGGTTCCTTCGAAATGGTCATGTCTGGTGGTACGCGACCGCGTGCCGCCGTGTTCAACAGCTCAAGCACTTCTTGCGCGAGCCGAGTTCGGACCGGCATTAACCTGGGGCAATGCTCACCGAAGTCACCGCGGTCCGCTACGCCACGCCCCTGCGGGAGGGCGGATCGCTCCCCGGCCTCGTCGAGGCCGTCGACGGCCGGGGAACGTACGCGCCGTACGTCATGAAGTTCACCGGGGCCGGACAGGGCCGCAAGACGCTCGTGGCCGAGGTGATCTGCGGGCAGCTCGCGCGCGGCCTGGGGCTTCGGGTGCCTGGCCTCGCGCGGATCTGGCTCGATCCGGTGCTCGGCCTCGGCGAGCCCGATCAGCAGGTGCAGGAGCTGCTGAAGTCGAGCGGCGGGCTGAACCTCGGGATGGATTACCTCTCGGGCGCGCTCGGCTTCGACCCGCTCGCGTACGACGTCGATCCGGCCGAGGCGGGCCGCGTCGTGTGGTTCGACGCGCTCATCAACAACGTGGACCGCTCCTGGCGCAACCCGAACATGCTCATGACCGGCGGCGACCTGTGGCTCATCGACCACGGCGCGAGCATGATCTGGCACCACAACTGGCGCACCGCCGAGACCGCGGCCGCCAAGCCGTACGACGCTTCCGACCACGCCCTCGCCCCCTTCGGCCCCGACGTCGCCACGGCCGCCGCCGAACTCGCCCCGCTCGTCACCGAGGAGCTGCTCACGGCCGCCGCCGCCGATGTGCCCGACGCCTGGCTGGTGGACGAGCCGGGCTTCGACAGTCCCGACGCCGTGCGCCGCGCCTATGTGGCGGCGCTGCTGCCGCGGGCCAAGACCATCCACGAACGGATCCAGCTGCCCGAGCCGCAGCGGAAGGGGCGCACTCAGTGACCGATCGGGACGTTTTCGAGTACGCGCTGGTGCGCGTCGTGCCGCGTGTGGAGCGCGGGGAGCAGTTCAACGCGGGTGTGGTGGTCTACTGCCGGGCCAAGTCCTTCGTGGCCGCCCGTACGCATCTTGACGAGGCCAAGCTGCGGGCCCTGGACCCCGAAGCCGACCTCGGGGGCATCAGGGCCGCGCTCGGCGCCGTCGAGCGGATCTGCGTGGGTGGCGAAGAGGCAGGTCAGGCCGAGCGGGACGACGCCGGTCGGCGTTTTCGGTGGCTGATCGCGCCGCGCTCGACCGTCGTGCAGCCGGGGCCGGTGCACACGGGGCTCACGGCGGATCCGGCCGAAGAGGTGGACCGACTCCTGGACCTCCTGGTGAGGTAAAGAATCACAGGCCCCGGTGTGCCGTTGACACCGGGTGCCAGGGCTTCTAGCGTCTCGTTCAGCTGAAGGTACTAAGCGGTCGCTCACCAACAGGGCGTACCGTAGAGCCGCATCCCAAGGGCGAGGAGAACCAGCATGTCCACCACTGAGCAGCGCGTCGCGGTCGTGACCGGAGCAGCGCGAGGCATCGGCGCGGCGACCGCCGTGCGTCTGGCCGCCGAAGGCCGCGCCGTCGCGGTGATCGACCTCGACGAGGCCGCCTGCAAGGACACCGTCACGCAGATCACCGCTGCCGGTGGCAAGGCGATCGCCGTCGGCTGCGACGTGTCCGACGAGGCTCAGGTCGAGGCGGCCATCGCCCGGATCGCCGACGAGCTCGGCGCGCCCACGATCCTCGTGAACAACGCCGGTGTGCTCCGCGACAACCTCCTCTTCAAGATGAGCGCGAGCGACTGGGACATGGTCATGAACGTGCACCTGCGCGGTGCGTTCCTGATGTCCCGCGCGATCCAGAAGCACATGGTGGACGCCAAGTTCGGCCGGATCGTGAACCTCTCCTCGTCCTCCGCGCTCGGCAACCGCGGCCAGGTCAACTACGCCGCGGCCAAGGCCGGCCTGCAGGGCTTCACGAAGACCCTCGCCAAGGAGCTCGGCAAGTTCGGCGTCACCGCCAACTCCGTGGCCCCCGGCTTCATCGTCACCGAGATGACCAAGTCCACCGCCGACCGCGTCGGCATGGGCTTCGAGGACTTCCAGGCCGCGGCCGCCACCCAGATCCCGGTGCAGCGCGTCGGCCGCCCCGAGGACATCGCCAACGCCATCGCGTTCTTCACGGGCGACGCCGCGGGCTTCGTCTCGGGTCAGGTCATGTACGTGGCCGGCGGCCCGCTCAACTAGTTCTGTCCCGGTAGTTCTGTTCCGGAGGGATGCGGAGATGACAGTGCAGGACAGTGGAAAGACCGCGCTCATCACGGGCGCGAGCCGCGGAATCGGCTACGGCATCGCGGAGGCGCTGGTCGCCCGCGGTGACCGCGTATGCATCACCGGGCGCAACGAGGACGCCCTCAAGGAGGCCGTCGAGAAGCTCGGCGCCGACCGCGTCATCGGCGTCGCGGGCAAGGCCCACGACGAGGCCCACCAGGCGATCGCCGTCGAGCGCACCATGGAGGCCTTCGGGCGGGTCGACTTCTTGATCAACAACGCCGGTACGAACCCGGTGTTCGGGCCGATGGCCGAACTCGACCTCAATGTGGCGCGCAAGGTCTTCGAGACCAACGTGATCTCGGCGCTCGGCTTCGCCCAGCAGACCTGGAAGGCCTGGCAGAGCGAGAACGGCGGCGCGATCGTGAACATCGCCTCCGTCGCGGGCGTCTCTCCCTCGCCGTTCATCGGCGCGTACGGCATGAGCAAGGCCGCCATGGTCAATCTCAGCCTGCAGCTTGCGCACGAGTTCGCGCCGAAGGTGCGGGTCAACTCGATCGCGCCGGCCGTGATCAAGACACAGTTCGCCAAGGCGCTCTACGAGGGCCGCGAGGAGGAGGCCGCCGCCGCGTATCCTCTGGGGCGGCTCGGTGTGCCCGAGGACATCGGGGGCGCCGCCGCGTTCCTCACGTCCAGCCAGTCCGACTGGATCACGGGACAGACACTCGTGGTCGATGGCGGCATCTTCCTCAATGCGGGCGTCAGCTGACGAAGTCCTGTTAATCGCCAGGTACGCCACTTAAAGGGGACGTACGCACGCATCAAGTGCCCCGTCGGCGCCGCAAGTTGGTCCGGCGGGGCATTGCGATATTGTCTGCCGACCCATGGCATGGCCGATCGAGGAGCGTGCGCGTGTTCAGTGAAGTTCGCCTGGTGGCGGCGGCGGGTCTCCGTGGCCTGGCCGGGCTGCCCCGCCGGGGCCTGCGGCCGGCCGCGGCGCTGGTGTCCATATCCCTGCTCTCGGGGTGCGGGGTCTTCTCGTCGGACGAGTCCGACGAGGAGCAGCAGATCACCGTCGGCACGATGAGTGCTCCGAGCACCCTCGACCCGGCGGCCGCCTGGGACAGCTCCTGGGAGCTGTACCGCAATGTCTTCCAGACCCTCCTGAGCTTCCCCAGCGGGGCGGCCGAACCCGAGCCTGACGCGGCCGAGTCCTGCAAGTTCACGGACGCGACGAACAAGGTCTTCACCTGTGAGCTGCGCGAGGACCTCAAGTTCTCCGACGGCCACGCGCTCGACGCGAAGGCGGTCAAGTACACCTTCGACCGGATGCGGCGCATCGACGTGAAGGGCGGGCCGACGGGACTGCTCGGTTCGCTCGACTCGGTCGAGACGAAGGGCGACCGGACGGTGACGTTCCGTCTCAAGAAGCCGGACGCCACCTTCCCGTTCGTGCTCTCCACACCCGCCATGTCGATCGTCGACCCCAGCGAGTACCCGGCGGACAAGCTCCGCGAGGGCACATCGATCGCGGGCTCGGGGCCCTACGCCCTGGAGTCGTACAAGCCAGGTGAGCGGGCCGAGCTGGTCAAGAACACCCACTACCAGGGCGCCGCCGACCGCAAGAACGACGCGGTCACGATCCGCTACTTCAAGAAGTCGTCGACCATGGTCGACGCCCTGAAGAACAAGCAGATCGACGTCACCTTCCGCGGCCTCGCGGCCGAGGACATCGTCGAGATGCAGGCCAATAAGGACGCGCGCGAGGGAATCCAGCTCGTCGAGGGCTCGGGCACCGAGATCCGCTACCTGGTGTTCAACCCCGATGACCCCTGGGCCAGGAAGAAGCCGGTCCGTCAGGCTTTCGCCCAGGTCATCGACCGCCCGGCCATCGCCCACAAGATCTACCAGGACACGGTCGAGCCGCTGTACTCGATGGTCCCCCAGGGCCTCACCGGCCACGGCACCGGCTTCTTCGACGACTACGGAGACCCCGACACCGCCAAGGCCGCGGACATCCTCAAGAGCGCGGGCATCAACGAACCGGTGCCGCTGACGCTCTGGTACACCACCGACCGCTACGGCTCGGCGACCGCAGGGGAGTTCGCCGAGATCAAGCGGCAGCTCGAGGATTCGGGCCTGTTCAAGATCACCCTCAAGAGCCGTCCCTGGACCGAGTTCGACGCGGGCACCAAGAAGCGTGAGTACCCGGTCTTCGGCCGTGGCTGGTTCCCCGACTTCCCCGACGCGGAGAACTTCATCGCGCCGTTCATCGGCACGAAGAACGTGCTCAACACGCCCTATCCGTCACGGGAGATCACCGAAGAGGTGCTGCCACGCTCGCGCCGTGAGGCCGACCGGGGCGCGGTGGCCGACGACTTCGAGCGGGCCCAGCGGCTCCTCGTCGACGACGCGCGACTGCTGCCGCTGTGGCAGGGCAAGCAATACATCATGGCGAGCGAGGAGATCGCGGGCGGCGAACGGGCCCTGGACCCCTCGGCGATCATGATGATGTGGGAGCTGGAGCGAAAGACCAGCTGGTAGCGGGGGCCGCGGGCAGCAGGGGGTACGTCGATTGTCAGTGGCCGCCGGTAGGTTCAGTGGTGAGAAGTGACCGCACACCGGAGGTTGTTGACGTGACCGACATCGCCATGCTGCCCGCGTCCTGGCGCGGAGTCCTCGGCGAGGAACTGCAGAAGCCCTACTTCAAGGAGCTCACCGAGTTCGTCGAGGAAGAGCGGGAGAAAGGCCCCGTCTACCCTCCGCGTGACGAAGTGTTCGCCGCGCTCGACGCGACTGCGTACGACCAGGTCAAGGTGCTGGTCCTCGGCCAGGATCCGTACCACGGCGAGGGGCAGGGGCACGGCCTCTGCTTCTCCGTGCGGCCCGGCGTGAAGACCCCGCCCTCGCTGCGGAACATCTACAAGGAGATGAAGGAGGAGCTCGGCCACCCCGTGCCGGACAACGGCTATCTGATGCCGTGGGCCCAGCAGGGCGTCCTGCTCCTGAACGCGGTGCTCACGGTCCGCGCGGGAGAGGCCAACTCCCACAAGGGCAAGGGCTGGGAGAGGTTCACGGACGCGGTGATCCGCGCGGTGGCCGACCGCCCGGACCCCGCCGTCTTCGTCCTGTGGGGCAATTACGCCCAGAAGAAGCTCCCGCTCATCGACGAGCAGCGGCACGTGGTCGTGAAGGGCGCGCACCCCTCACCACTCTCCGCGAAGAAGTTCTTCGGCTCGCACCCCTTCACGCAGATCGACGCAGCGGTGGCGGCGCAGGGACACGAGCCGATCGACTGGCGCATCCCGGACCTGGGCTGAGCCCGGGCCGTCACCGGCCTGGCCCAGCGGTATGTGTGAGCGCCTCGCGGCCGATCGCGCCTGACGGTGATTGTCAGTGGGTGCGGATAGCGTCGAGAGCGGTTTGCACGATGGGCGTACGAGCGTGGAGGACCCGGTGGCGGAGCAGCAGGAGCAGGCGGCGGAAGACGTCGTGATGACCCGGATCGGGCAGGCGGTCATGCTGCACCACGGGGGCGACCGTGAGGAGGCGCGGGGCCGCTTCCTCGGTCTGTGGTCGGAGATCGGCGAGGAGGGCGACCCGCTGCACCGCTGCACGCTCGCGCACTACATGGCGGACACGCAGGAGGATCCGTCGGACGAACTGGCGTGGGACCTGAGGGCGTTGTCGGCGGCGGACGAGCTCACGGACGAGCGTCTGCACGAACACCACGACTCGATCGCGGTCCGCGGCTTCTATCCCTCCCTGCACCTCAACCTCGCGGCGGACTACGTGAAGCTTGGCCGCCCCGAGGCGGCGCGCAATCACATCCGCAGGGCGCGTGGAGCGGTCGGGGCGCTGGGGGACGACGGGTACGGGGACGGGATCCGGGCGGCCATCGGGAGGCTGGAGCTGCAGCTGGGGGAGGGGAGCGAGGTGGAGTGAGGCGGGCGGCGGCAGGGCGTGGCCGGGGGGCTCAACGCCCGTAGGCGTCCTCGCAGATGACGGACTCGGGGCTGCCGGGCTGCCAGCCGCCGTACTGCTTGCCGAGGGCGCAGAGGTCCGCGTTCGTCGGTGCCGCGGTGGGAACCGCGGGCGGTTCGATGGCCTCCGGGCGGTGACCGTGGCGGTGCGGGGGTGGGGCGGAGCGCTGCGCGGGGCTCGCGGTGCGGGGTGGCGCTGCGGGGACGGTCGGGGC